>JBAWGU010000838.1:0-5582 GCA_049593215.1 Pyrinomonadaceae bacterium | reverse complement strand
TCAAACTATCACCCGCCCGCTACCGCAGGCGGTTCTGACTTAAAACCATGATTCGATTTGGAAAAGACAAACTGAGCGACTTGAATGCTGCGCTTGCGCGAGAGTGGTTGGAGACGAACGGGCTTGGAGGTTTTTCTTCATCCACGATTGTCGGCCTCAACACGCGCCGTTATCACGGATTGTTGACGGCTGCCACGAAGCCGCCCGTTGGCTGCGTCCTTGTGCTCTCAAAGCTTGAAGAGACGCTCGTCATTGATGGCAGGCGATTCGATCTCTCTGCCAATCAGTATCCCGGCGCTATTTACCCGCAAGGCTACAACTTCCTGACAGGTTTTCGCCTCGACCCGTTCCCTGTTTTCACATACAAGATTGAAAATGTGGTGATAGAAAAATCTGTCTTCATGCTTCACGGCGAAAACACAACTGTCATTCAGTATGACTTCCAAATCTCAAACGCGCCATCGAGAGAAAACAACAGCGATGCTTTCATCCCTTATCCCTCCTCCCTCATCTTTGAGCTTCGCCCGCTCATCGCGTTTCGTGATTATCACAGCACGACGCATGAGAACGGCGCACTCAACTCTCATGTGGAGACGGAAGAAGGCTCAGCCTCCGTTAAGCCGTATGCGGATTTGCCGTCGCTTAATTTCGCGCATGATGCTGATGAGGTAAAGACGGACGGCTACTGGTATCGCAATTTCGAGTATGAGCGCGAACGTGAGCGCGGCCTTGATTTTCAAGAAGACCTCTTCAACCCTCTTCTTCTCAAATTCGATTTGAGCAGCCGCACGCGCTTGAGCTTGATTGCGTCAACAGAGCGGCGCGACGTGAAGCTCGCAGACGAGTATCGTCAGGCAGAGATCAAACGACGCGAAACTATTGTTTCATCATCAATCTCTTCAGCGAAGGAAAACAGTCGCACAGGCGATAACGAACTGATACGTGCGCTCATCGCCGCCGCAGACCACTACATCGTTGCGCGGGATGTGCAGAAGACTGTCATCGCGGGCTACCACTGGTTCAGCGATTGGGGGCGCGACACGATGATTGCGCTGCCGGGCCTCACGCTCTCCACAGGCCGCTACGATGTGGCGCGAAGCATTCTTGCAGAGTTTGCGTTACACGTTGATCGAGGAATGCTCCCGAACCGATTCCCCGACGCGGGCGAGACTCCTGAGTACAATACGGTTGACGCGACGCTCTGGTTTTTTGAGGCTGTGCGCGCTTATCTTGAATACACCAATGACCGCGAGTTCGTTCGAGACGATCTCTACAGCGCTCTGGTTGAGATCATCGCGTGGCATGTGCGGGGCACGCGCTACCGGATTCGGATGGATGCGGACGGACTGCTCTTCTCCGGCGAAGAGGGCGTGCAGTTGACGTGGATGGACGCGAAGGTTGGCGACTGGGTGGTCACGCCGCGCACGGGCAAGGCCGTCGAGATTCAGGCGCTCTGGCATAACGCGCTCTGCATCATGGAAGAGTTTGCCGCAGAGTTTGAAGATGAAGCGGGGCGTGAGCGGTATGCTGCTATGGCTGAGAGCGCGCGCAGGAGTTTTAGTGAAAAGTTCTGGAATGAAGAAGCCGACTGCCTTTATGATGTCGTAGATGGCGAGCGAAAGGACGCTTCAATTCGCCCCAATCAAATCTTCGCCGTCAGTCTGCCGCATCCTCTCATCTCAGGCGAGAGGGCTGAGAGCATCCTTCGCGTAATTAAGCGCGAGTTGCTCACGCCTGTCGGACTGAGAAGTCTTGCGCCGTCTGATTCGCAATATCGCGGGCGCTATGAGGGCGACCAGTTAAGCCGCGACGGCGCTTATCATCAGGGCACTGTCTGGCCGTGGTTGATGGGAAGTTTCATCACGGCGTATCTGAAAACTTTTGATAAGGATGAGACGGCGCGACGTGAGATGACAGATTGGCTCACGCGTTTTCAAGAGCATTTAAGTGAAGCTGGACTGGGCCACGTCTCTGAAATCTTCGATGCGGAAGAGCCGCACACCCCGCGCGGCTGTATTGCTCAAGCATGGAGCGTTGCAGAATTGCTGCGCGCGGCGATTGAGATTCAGAAGAAAGATTCCGAAGCAGCAAGCGAGCAAACATTCTTAGAGTTCAAGCAGCCAGCGCTCGCCTCTTGAAGCGTTCAGGTCAGTACCGCCTGCGGCACTGATTCATTAGTCGCACGCTGATTGCAAATTGCTATAATTAAGAGTGCTTTTAAAACTTCCTGTCATCACAGACCCTACTGATTACGAGCGTCATTTCAGAGACGACATCTGGCAGCAAGCCGCCGAGACTATCTGCGCGCGGCATCGTCTCTCTTACAAGAGCGTGCGGCGCTCACCTCTGGGCGAGAACATCATCTTCTTTGTTGACGAGCGGTATGTCATCAAAATCTATGCGCCGTTTCGCGGGCAGTACGGACGCGAACAGGCCGCGCTTGAGTTTGCTCAGACGGCGAAGCTTTCTGTGAAGACACCTGCGGTCGTGCATACGGGGGAGATTGAAGGCTGGCCGTATCTGGTAATGACGCATCTCGCGGGCGTTCCCATGCGTGAGGTGTGGGCAGGGATGGAAGCGCGCCAGCGTTTTGAAATCGTTTCACGTCTCGGCGTCGCAATGAGAGAGTTGCACGCGCATCCGGCTCCTTTATCAGAGGCCGCGCTCAATCGTGACTGGCATCAGTTCATCGAAGGGAAGGCAAATGAATCTGTAGAGCGACAGCGAGCCTGCGGCGCGAACCCGGAATGGATAGAGAGCCTGCCCGCGTACATCAACGCGAGAATGAAACAGCTTCCGGCAGAGTTCAGGCCCGTGCTGCTTCATGGCGACGTGCATCCGGGCAACGTGCTGCTCGTAGAGAAAGATGGAAGGTGGCGTGTCTCAGGCTTGTTCGATTTCGGCGACTCGTTCTGCGGCTTTCGTGAGTATGAGTTTGTCGCGCCCGGCGTCTTGATGGTGCAGGGCAGGCGCGAGTTGCAAAGAGAGATGCTGATGGCTTACGGCTACACGGAAGCGCAGCTTGATTTGAACCTCCGCGCGCGCCTGATGCTGCTCACGATTCTTTACGAATGCAGCGACCTGCGTAAGTACGCGCTGCGCCTAGACGCGCAGGCAATCCATCTCACGCTTGACGAACTCGAAGCGGCAATCTGGACGTTTGCCAGTGATTAGATGGCTCAACGCAGAAGAAAAGAGATAGGGGGGAAATGGGTAAAAGGGTAAGAGCGTAAGGAAAAACAAATTGACTTTAAGAGGAGCATATAAATTATGAAGCTGTTTCGCACCATCTTTGTCGCCGCAATGTTTGCCGCGCTCACCGCTTTAAGCGTGAACGCGCAGGATTCCAACCACAACCGGCTGGGCACATCTACGGCGCAAGGCGGCGCAGTCGTTCCCGACAGTAAGATTGCCATTATTGACTCGGATCAATTTGCCGACCCCAAAACCGGCATCAAAAAGCTCATCAACGCGCTCACCAAAGTGGACAGCGAGTTTAAGCCGCGCCGTGACGAAGTGGAAAAGCTCACGCAGCGCTTCAATGAGATGGTTAAAAATATAGATGCGACGAAGACTCTTGCAGACGAGAAGACGTTGAATGCAAAGACCGAAGAGGCTCAAAATTTAAAGTCGGAAATTGAGAGCAAGCGACAGGCAGGGCAGCGCGACCTTGAAAAGCGCATCAAGGAATTGACCGACTCGATTTATCAGGACATCGGCAAGTCGCTTCAAGCCTATGCGCAGCAACGCGGCGTCAATATCATCTTCGATGTCAGCAAAGCTTCCGGCGCAATATTCATCGTCAACGATAAAGTTGACATTACCAGCGCCTTCATCGCCGATTACAACCAGCGCAACCCTGTGAGCAATACTCCGGGCGCGCAGTAGTAGTCGTAGTAGTAGCGCGCGTTTGAATTTTTCTTCAAGCAAGCGCGTCTTTCAAGTAAGAGTAAGCAACGGATGATCACACGCATCTGGCACGGCTGGACCACGCACGAGAATGCAGACGCCTATCAGGCGCTCCTGCAAACGGAAATCCTGACAGGCATCGCAAACCGGCGGATCGAAGGTTACAAAGGCTCTCAACTGCTGCGGCGCGAGATGGAAACTGAAGTCGAATTTGTGACGATTCTCCGTTTCGATTCTCTCGACGCGGTGCGAGAGTTTGCCGGAGAGGATTACGAAGTTGCTGTCATTCCGTCCGAAGCTCGCGCGCTCCTCTCACGCTTTGATGAATGCTCCGCGCACTACCAGACTCTTACTTAAGCCGCGACAAAGCTTTGTTCGGAATGGATCGTTCAGTTCTCTCTTTTGCGCCTTGACGGTAAAGCTTTCCGTAATTACATTGTAAGCATGAAAACCCGCATCGTGAAAATCGGTAACTCGCAGGGCGTTCGTATCCCGAAAATACTTCTGGAGCGCAGCCAGTTAGCTGAAGAGGTCGAGTTAGAAGCGGAAGATAATCGCATTGTCATTCGCTCAACGAGACAGCCCAGACAGAATTGGGAGAGCGCATTTCGTGCGATGGCGGAGCGCGGCGACGATAAATTGCTCGCCGGAGATGCGCTCACTCAAACTCGTTGGGACGAGGACGAGTGGCAATGGTAATCAAACGCTTTGACGTGTATCTCATTAATCTTGACCCGACCGTCGGCAGCGAAATTCAAAAGACACGACCATGCCTTGTCATCTCGCCGGACGAGATGAACCGCTTCATCCAAACTGTTATCGTCGCGCCGATGACCACCAGAGGCAGAATCTATCCGACCAGAGTCGCGTGCAGATTTCAGGGCAAGCAGGGTCAAATCGTGCTCGACCAGATTCGCACGGTTGATAAAGCGCGCATGGTCAGGAAGCTTGGCAAAATCAACAGGCAGATGCAGACGGAAGTTTTATCAATCTTAGCTGAAATGTTCGCCCTGTAGTTGTTAATGCTCTGACTATGAAGCGGCTGCATAAAATCGTCGGCGTGTCCGTTGTGGTCATCTTTCTTTTGACGGGGCAGTATATGGAATTCTATTACCCGCACATCAAAGAGATGAACAACGGGATGCGCATGATGCTCCGCTCAAGACACATCTACATCCTGCTCGCCGGTCTCATCAACATCCAACTCGGTACATATTTCGTCAGGCGAGAGACCAAGTGGCGTAAAGTTTTACAGCTAACCGGATCGTTTCTTATCATCATGGCCTCGCTGCTCTCAATCGCGGCCTTCTTCTACGAGCCGAAACTGCCAAACTTGCAGAAGACACTGACGCTGCCGTCAATCGTTGCGCTCTTTACAGGAACACTCTTACATCTTTTAAGCGGAGGAGAAAAGCAAGCATGAAGGCGGAAGAATGAGGATGAAAGAATGACTGCCTAACTTGAATGGCTCATCTCAAATAGTCACACATTCATCCTTCCGCCTTCATCCTTCATCCTTGCTTTTCTATTCGCTTTCAACGCGCTCGCAATCTATAATTCCTGCTCGCTGTAAAATGCTTTTGCTCCCCAGACAAGATTTCATGTCCATCGCTCCGACGTTTATAAAATCAGTGTTCCGCTCGTCTCACACTTTCATGCTCTCTCGCTTTGCT
>JBAWGU010000837.1:0-5988 GCA_049593215.1 Pyrinomonadaceae bacterium | reverse complement strand
GAACGTATCTGCTGCTCAACCTTCTTCATGCTGGCTACTGGCTACTGGCTACTGACTACTGCTTTGCATCATTCATCGTTCGTTGTTGCTGTGTCAAGTATGTTTGCTAAAAAGAAGAGAGCGGGCGCAAGCCTCGAAGGGTTTGCGCCCGCTTGGAAGGAGAGAGCTTCATCGAAGACAGAGCTTCGATGGCTTCGTTTATGGTCCTCAGAGAACCTGACGGAAGGCCGTCGCTTCGATGTACTGGAAGGCAGGCGTGCCGGGGGGCAGGCGTGCGGGATTTCTGAAGGTGTCGTCAAAGGCCCAGTTGCGGATGGGCGGATAGTAAACGTAGTTGCCCTGCACGTGGAACGGGCTGATCGATTGTGTCGAGTTGTAGAGGAGAATGAACGAGCCTGCAAAGTTCCAACGCTTGTTGGCCCAGTATTCGGAGAAGCGCGGGTAGTTGTGAACGCCGCCGTTTAAGCGCGGGTAGGAATCAGACGCTTTCGGGTCGCCGTCCAAAGCCGAGAGGGCTGTTCCGGCGATGATGCCTGCGCGGACGCTGGTCTCGTCGCTGACCGCGCTTGAGTTTGCATCTGCGGGCCTGAGCCAGTTGCCTTCCGGGTAGATCGTGCTTGAGCCGTCGAACCATGTCTTGGAGAGCGGGTAGAAGGCGTCAGCGACGATTGATGCCGGAACTTGATCGCCCTGATAGTTGCAGGTCTGCGTCGGATCGTTGAGGGTCGAGCCGCCTGCGGGCTGGCAGGTGATGCCTGTCGTGTTGTAGTTGCCCCAGACGTAAACCATGTTCTCTGCGGCGACGGTCAGCCCCTTCGTGTTTGAAAGTTTTCCGGTCGTTCCAAGTGGCATCAAGTCTTCGCCGTCAAACAAACGCACGGCGCGGCGGAAATAGTTGCTGCCGTTGGTCCAGCGAGTGACGGCATCTGCGCGGGCCTCGCGCTCGGCCATCGTTGAGCCTGTCCAGATACTTCCAACATCCGGCAACTCGCTCGTGTACTTCTGCAAAGTGCCGCCCTTGGAGTTGCCTGTTGCCATGTCTGTGCCGGAGTCAATCACGTCTTCGCCCGGATCGAGCGTGCCGTTCGAGCCATAAATATCTTCGTTATCAACCATCCCGTTGCTCGTCATGAGCGTGGCATTCGTAGAATCTTTCTCGTTGCGGCGGCCATCGCCCCTGCGGTCAGAGACATAAACTATGTAGCCGTTCGAGTCGCCGATGTTTGTGCTGACAGCAGTCGTGCCGTTGAGCAAGTTGCTGTCGTAAACGCCGTCGAGCCAGCGAGTCAGGTTGCGCATGTTGATTTCGACGACGCTCGTGATGCCGCGCTCGTAAACGCTGTTCAGAGTCATCGCATCGCTGATCCATCCCTCGCGCTGGTTATAGACATTAATCGGGATGATGTCGTTTCTGGAGGAGGACGGCTGATAGTCGCGCTTGGCAATCCCTGCGAGAGTGGTTTTCGTGAGGTCAACATCGGTGATGTCATCATCATCCTGGCCATCTGTCATATAGCCGTAACCAAGCACTCCGGCGGTGACGCCCGTCTCTTCCAGCAAATAGCCTGTGTTGATTTCGCCGTCGGCGGCCCAGCGCGTATTGTTGATGAGCGAGACGAGGTTGTAAGGAATCTTGTTGGCGGTCGTAGAGCCTGCGCGGTCGCGGCTACCCTGCAAGTAGGTGGCCCAGACGGGACGCTGCAAATAGACTATGCCGTTGGGTTCGCCCTCAGTCATGCCCATGCTCAAGACTGTGCTCGTGACATCAACTGAAGTTCCGTCCGGCTTAATCAATTCAATGTAGATGTGGCCGGAGAGTCCCGCGCCTCTCGGAATCACGTTGCCGCTTGCGTCTGTGACAGTCGCGTTCCTCGCGCTGCGAACTGTTTGCGCTGTCTGGTATGTGGCGACGTTTGTCAGATCGATGGGCAGTAGATTCTGTTTTTGCTGGATGAAGGGGAGCGTGTCTTTGTAAGTGCCGTTGGTGTTGACGCGGAGCAGAGCTTTGCCCGTGCCCAGCGGAACAGGATTGAATGACGAAAGATTGACACCCTTGGCTGAAGCGATGCCGCTCGCATCGTTGGTCACGCCTTCATCATCAATCAGAATGCGAATCTGCGCCTTGGAATGATAGCGGGATTCGCTGAGCACTTGATCATCATTCGGCATCCTTCGCTTGACGATTTCGCGTGTGGAATTGCCGCCGAGTTGAAGCGGAAGAAGCAGAGCGGTTGCGCCCGTCGTGCGCGTCAACAACTGCCCGCCGAGTTGATTCGGCGTGCTGGCCTGCGCCGCCGCGACAGACGTGGATTCCCAGTTCCCGTTGGCAGTGCCGTTCGGGGAGGTTGGGAAAAAGCCGCGGTCGCCGTCAACTGTGCCCGTAAAATTCGGGCCGCCGGTGACGCTGCCCTGTGTGATTTCAACGTCGGTCCCTCCGACATCCATGTGGACGCTGTTGACTAAGCCTCCGGGGTAATTGAGTCCGTTGCGCTGAATGTCGCGGACAAACTCGTTGGCAGTCGTGACCTTGGAGAGAAATTTAACGTCGCCCTGCACGTAGATGTTGCCGTTGGCATGAACGCGACCGTTAAAGGTGAAGGGCGGGCCGGGATAGACTTCCAAATCTTTTTCAGCGAAGACGCCGAACTGGAAGAGCGGAATCAGATAGTTGTTAATCTCGCGCTGAAGCTCAACTTCTGCGCCGCAACGGTCAGTCTTGGCGGTGGCTTTGAGAACGTAGGGAGCGATGGTGGCGGTCAAGCCTGAATATGCGCCCGACGGAATCACTACGCGCGGGTAGCCGCCGTTAGTGATGTTCTGCGTTAATTGCATCGCAGTCAACCTTCCCTGATCAAGCGCGATGGACGGCTGGGGCGCAAACTGGAAGCCCTCGTCAAGCAGCGCTTGCGGGTTGTTGCCCGCGATAATATCGAGTTGAGCGGGCGTCGGATTCGAGGTCTTTGAAAACAACGAGCTGAAGTCGTTCGTCATCTGCTCGATTCTGGACTGCGCGGCGTAAAAGGTCTGCGTCCGGCAAAGGTCGCTTCCGGCGATGCGCGTTTCCGTCCTGACAACCGCCAGCACGGACATCGTAATCACGCCGAGGAGGGCCATGATGAGCAGGGAGAGCGTCAGAGCGGAGCCGCGCTCGCCGGGCCTTGTCTCGAAGGGGGCGGAAGTGTTTGTTGCTGCGATGCTGTGAGTAAAAGTCTTCATAGGTGTACCCTGAATAATTCTCAAATTGAAATCTCAGCCGCCATTGGTGCTGGTCGGTTGCAAGGCTTCACGAAACTGCATGTTGCGTATGCTGACGCTGGTCGTCATGGTCAAAGCCTGTGATCTGGGCGTCACTGTCCCGTTGACATTCTGGTTGCCGACGGCGTGCGTGGTCTCTGCGGTCACAACAAATTCAGCTTGCCTGATTCCCTTGAGCTGCACCGAATCCGTAATCTGTGACACAGGCTGCGGCGGTGTGCCCGCCCCCGTTGGGTTCAAGGTGAAGCGCACCTGCAAGTTTGTGACATGCTCTGCGATGACGTTATCTGTGAACCCTGAGTTGGCGACGCCAAAGACTCTGCGCACGAGCAGGTTGCCCGAGTTGACGTAGTAGTGAATGATACGCATCCGCATGATCGAGACGGGGAGCGTGCCATTGTTGCCGTTCATGCCCACGATAGTGTTCAGCAGATTCTGAGTGTTTAAGTTGTAGGTGTCGCCGGTGTCGAAGACAAGTCTGGGGTTGCCGCCGCCTTGAATGTCTGTGATTGTTCCGAACGTGCCGCCCGCCTGAGAGGTGATGAAATATATTTCGCCAACCCTGAAATTGGCGCGGTTGAAATCTGCGGAAGTGAGTCTGAGCCTGACAGCCGTCCCTGATAAATCAATGTCTGCGGCGTTCACGGAGATTGCGCCCATCTGCTGGTTGAAAGATGGATCGTTGGCGAGAATCGTCACGCGATCAGTCGGGGTCGCAGGGCTTGTGCGCGTGTCCGTATAGACGTTGACTGCCGGGTTGCTGCCCGCGACAGCCGTGCCCGAAGGAACGTCGTTGTCAGAGGTCACGAGTCCCATATCAACTACGTTGACGTTAGTCGAGAGCGTGTTGAGGAAAGCGTTTTTCGTCAGATAGGTGGTCACAAATAATCTGGGGATGAGGATGGGGCTGACGTTCTTTAACCCGTCGCCCGTTTGCGTCACGTCGCGGTTGATGTATTCATGCGCCGTGCGCAGACTCTCCTGCGCGTTCACCAACTCGAAAGTCGTGCTGCTGACTTTCATGCCATCCTTCATCATCGCAACGACTGCGCCTGTCACAACAGCCATCACAGCGACGACAATCAGCAGCTCCAGGAGAGAGAAACCGCTCTGGCTATTTTTTCTGGTGACTTGATTCATATCATCTATCTCCGGTCCTTAAGAAGAGCGCGCACGCGCCCGCTCGGTCTGGAAAATCTTTCCTCAGCGCAGGAAGTTGCTACGCGCGTCATCGTTCAGGTAGCTGGTGCCTGTCAGCGTCTCCGTCGCGCCGTTGCGGCCCGGATACCTTAAGGTCACTTCAATCTTTTTGAGGGTGGTGTTCCCGGGCAGAGTCGTAATCACGATCTGTCGCTGATAGCCGGAGAGAGTCAGAGACGTATCCGTCGTGTCATCCGAATCTCCATAAATTCCGTTGGTGCCCGGCGTGACCTGATCATCGGGTGTTCCGACAATCCCGTCCGGGCCGTAGTTCATCTGCTTCGTCGTGGGATTCATGGCAACGGGCTGAAAGCCTGTCGAGAATCCGCCGAAGCTGCGTCTCACGTTGTTGTTATCAACCGCGCCGACATTGGCAATCTGTTTGAAGGCCAACTGCTTTGTGTTTCTCAAAGTCTCAATCTCTTCAAGCACGGAGACGATCAGCAGTTTGGTGTTGGTGACGTTGCGGCCACGATTGCTCGCCATCAGGGCATAGCCGATGGCTGAAGCCAGCGCGATGAGTCCAATCATCAGGATCAACATCGCCGCGATCATCTCGATCATCGTGAAGCCGGACTCTGATTGAGATGCTTGCTCGAAGGAGCGAAGGCTCTGCCGCTTATTCGACGTAGTTGTTCCCACTGCTGTACCTCCACGATTTAATTCTTCCCGTTGTGCCGAGTATAGAGATAGCGCTGGCCGTCTTCGTTTCCGCGCTTGAGTTAGAGCTTTTGAAGAAGATGGCGGTGTTGACCGCATTGCCGCTTGAATCAAGCACTGAGCCGTCAGGCTGGAAGGTGAAATAAAGCTTCCCGCCCGTCGGCACGCTCGTGATTGCAGTCGTCCCGTCAGTCAGCTTGCCGCCAGAGAGCGTCACGCCGGACGGAAGACCATAAGAAATTTCGCTGGCCGGTAGCCCTTCAGAGGTGAGAGGAATAGTGCTTACTGTCGTGCTGCCAGTCGTGTTCGGAAAGTTGCCGTCTGTGAGCAGCGAAGTCCCCGAAGCGTTATGGTCAATGATGGTAATTTTCTTGGCTGTGTTGTCATAGACCACGGTGAAAGCCTGTCTCTGCGACATTGCCTGCTGGCGCGCGGAGCGCAGTTGCGTCACAACCTCGCGCGGGACGTTTGCGAAACGTATCAAACGCCTGTTCGCAATCAACTGAGGCAATGCGATGGCTACCAGAATCCCTACGATAGCCACAACAATTAGCAACTCGATCAAGTTGAATCCGCGCTGGGAGTGATATGGATGCTGTTTTATTCGACGAACCATTTTTTTTCTCACTCGCTACTGCTGTTAATGGAATTCCCATCTCTGGCGAAGCTTCAAGGCACGCGCCGCTTCCATATCTTGGCAACAGCCATACCACTTAACTTTCTTTAGGAAATAGGCGGAAAACTGCCGCTTGTATGGGTAGCCTTGACTTGAGCGCGTTACTTAATGTGACAAGGTGTGAAAGTGATTCCACAGGGAATTATTACGGTTATCAATAGAACGGCGACCGTTTAGAGGCGGGCTTGCCCGCCGTC
>JBAWGU010000836.1:0-1522 GCA_049593215.1 Pyrinomonadaceae bacterium | reverse complement strand
AACTTAAACCGCACAATCTCTAAAATAATTATAGAGCGAGCAAACCATCCGGCGGGAGAAAGCGTTTAAGAGAGTTCAAAGGATTGTTTGCGCCGCCCCGGTCCGGTAAACGGAGCGCAAGGACGGGCGCATCTTAACAGTTGCTCCCTTTAGCGGGTTTAGAAATTCAAAAACGATAGGGAATAAAGCTATGTACAAACTTACAGCCAGACAGATTCTTGTTATCGCACTCCTCTCGGCCATTTTCGCAGCCGCGCTGGTCGCGTCCATTGACCGCTTTGGCAGCCACCTTCAACCAAAGAGCCAGGCGACGACGGAAGCGACGCCCGTGCCTGCCATCACAGACCCTTCGACGGCGACGGACGAGCAGAACAACATAGAGGTCTATAAAGCCATCTCGCCCGGAGTCGTCTTTATCAATTCAACTTCCTACACGCAGGATTTCTTCGGACAGATAGAAGAACAGCCCGGCGTCGGCTCCGGCTCAGTCATAGACGAGCAGGGCAACATCGTAACCAACTATCACGTCGTCGAAGGCGCGCAAAAACTGAGCGTCAGTTTCGGCGGCGACAAAAAATATCCTGCGAAGCTTGTCGGCGGCGACCCGGACACAGACCTCGCCGTGATTAAAGTCGAAGTGCCGCGCAATCAACTGACAGTCGTGCCGCTAGGCGATTCCGACCAACTCACTGTCGGCCAGAAAGTCTTAGCCATCGGCAACCCGTTCGGCTATGACCGCACGCTCACGACAGGCGTTATCAGTGGTCTGCAACGCCCCATACGCGCGCGCAACAACCGCCAGATAGAAGGCGCGATTCAAACAGACGCTTCCATCAATCCCGGCAACTCCGGTGGTCCACTGCTTGATTCGCGCGGGCGCATGATCGGCATCAACTCGCAGATACTCTCGCCTTCAGGCGCATCTGCGGGCGTAGGCTTTGCCATCCCCATCAACATCGCCAAGCGCATCGTGCCGCAACTGATTCAGAACGGCGCTGTGCGTCGCGCCAAACTCGGCATCGTGCCCTACAACGTGCGCAACATTGATCGCAACGCAGCCAATCTGCCTGTCAGCGACGGCGTGCTCGTCTATCAAGTTGACCCGCAGGGCGGCGCGTCGGCAGCAGGCTTGCGCGGCGTCCGTCAAACGGAAGACGGCGAAGTCGTCATCGGCGACATCATCACAGCGATTGACGGCGAGAAGGTTGGAAACTCCGACGACCTCTTCCGCATCCTCGACAAGCATCAGGTCGGCGACACGGTTCAAGTCGAAATCCTGCGCGGCAACAAGCGCACCAACGTGCCCGTTCGTCTCTCAGATTCAACAGACAATCGTCGCGGCCCCTTCAGACGATCATAATGGGGAAGAGGGGATAGGGGTTGGGGTTTAGGGGTTAGATAAAAGCTTTTCTTACCATCCCCTAACCCCCATCCCCCATCCCCCTTCTTTATGGAAACGGACCACTTCATCAACTACGGTTACGGCTGGCTCTGCAAGCATTGTTTAGCGGAGACGGAAGAG
>JBAWGU010000835.1:0-5119 GCA_049593215.1 Pyrinomonadaceae bacterium | reverse complement strand
GTGGCAGAACCCTCTGCCGCAGGGCAACGCACTCTTCTGCATCCGTTTCGCTAAAGACGGCGCGCACGGCTGGGCTGTCGGCGGTGACGGCGCAATCCTGCGCACAGATGATGGAGGCTTTGAATGGGAGACGCAGGTCTCGCCCACCGTCACGCCGCTCTACGGCCTCTTTGTGAAAGATAAAGAACGCGCGGTCGCGGTCGGCGCGCGCGGCGTTGTGTTGACGACGGAGAATGGTGGCCAGAAGTGGCAACTCAGACGCATAGGCGCGCGCGCGCACCCTTTTCAGGAGCATCTCTTCAGCGTAGCTTTTGCGCGGGATGACGGGTCACGCGGCTGGGCCGTAGGCTCCGGCGGCAGCATCATCACCACAGACAACGGCGGCATCACATGGCGCACGCAGCTCATCAATACAAAAGCGCGTCTCCTGAGCGTCTCTTTCGCAAATAAAAAAGTTGGCATTGCCGTCGGAGAGCGCGGCACGCTGCTCGTCACAACTAATAGCGGCGTCAACTGGAATCAAAAGCCCGTGCCCGTCCAGTCGCCTTTAACGGGCGTCACTTTCACTTCTGAGAAAAGCGCCATTGTCGTTGGCTACGGCGGCCTGATCCTGCGCACGGAAGACGGCGGCGAGACATGGACCAATGTGGAAGTCTTCTCGCGCACAGATCTGCTCTCGGTCTTTTTTCTCAACGAGAGTTACGGGTGGATTGCAGGCGACGGCGGCGTGGTGTTGATGACGGGAGATGGCGGCAAGACATGGCTGCCCGTCAACGTGAGGACCGGCCCGCGCCTCGTCACGATTTACTTTTCCGATGAGAACACAGGATGGGCTGCGGGCGGCGACGGCCTCGTTTTAAGAACGGATGACGGCGGGCTTGCGTGGCGGCGTTTGACCGAAGGGGGGCGCGACGACCTGGCGGACATCTTTTTCGTTGACGGCTCGCACGGCTGGGCCGTCGGCTCGCGCGGCAAAATTCTCTACACGAGTTCCGGCGGCAGCCGTTGGACAGTGCGTCCTTCGGGCACGAATGCGCGCTTGAACGCAGTCTTCTTCATCAACGAGAGAGAGGGCTGGACTGTCGGCGAGCGCGGCACGATCCTCCACACAGATAACGGCGGCGCGACGTGGGCCGCGCCCGTCACGGAGATTAAAGACGATCTCTTCGGAGTCATGTTTATCACGCAGAAGCGCGGTTGGATTTCCGGCGCGCGCGGCACGATGATCACAACGGATGACGGCGGCGAGACATGGCACATGCAGCGCACAAACACTTTCGCATGGCTCGAAGACGTGCGCTTTACGGACGAGAAGCACGGCGTCGCGGTCGGCTCGCAGGGCACGATCCTGCGCACGGATGACGGCGGCGAGACTTGGCAACAGGTCACAACGAATTTGAAGGAATGGCTCTACGCCGCCGCGTTCGCAAATCAGTTGCGCGGCTACGCGGTCGGCGCAAACGGCACAATCCTGCGCACGGATGACGGCGGCTTGAAATGGATGGACCAGGAAAGCGGCATCACGACGAACCTCTTCGCCGTCGCAGTGGCAGGGCCGGATGATGTGCTGGTCACAGGAGATCAGGGCAGAGTGTTGCGCACAAAGGACGGGGGCGCGACGTGGGAGACACAGCCGACGATCACGAGCGCGCCGCTCTTTTCAGTAGCCTATCACGGCGGCGATGACGCGTGGGTCGCAGGTCGCGGCGGCGCAATTCTTCGCCGCATGGGGGACATCTCAACATTCAAAATCCCGCGCCCAAAACTCCCGCCCGCGCTCAGGCCCACGCCACCACAGCAGGACGCGCCGCAAACACCTCTCGTCTTAGACGACGGCGACATTCCCCGCGCCGTGCCTAACGACAAGAAACCGAGCAAGCCGTGAAGAGCAGAATGAAGGCGCAAGCATGAAGGCTTCTTAACTCTCTGCGCCTCTGCGTTGAATCGTAGTTGCCATAAGCTCAATTAAGAGCCGTTCTATAGCGAATTGTAATTGAGTGAATGGAGTCAGCAGACGCTTAACCGCAAAGGTCGCAAAGAAGGCACGCAGAGGATGCAAAAGCCTTTGCGCTCTTGGCGCGCACTCTTTGCGTCCTTTGCGGTTAATCTTTTCATAAGTACTATTGCAACTCGCTCCAGATTACGTGTTCCGATCTCACTCTTCAAACGCCTCTTCATCAACCAGCCAAACGAGTTTGCCATCTACAGGATGAACCATGCTCGCGGGCCACGCCTGCTGGTCAACATTCTCTTCGAGCACTGCGCGCAGAGCTTTCGACTTCTGTTTACCGGAAACGAGGAAGATGATGTTGGCCGCGTTGTTGATGACGCGAAAAGTGAAGGTCAGCCGATGCGTCGCAAACTTTTCAACGTAAGGCGCGGCGACTAAATCTTCAGTGTCAAAGAGCACGTCTGAATGTGGAAAGAGCGAAGCTGTGTGCCCGTCTTCGCCCAGACCCAGAAGAATCAGATTCAAGCGCGGTGCGCTCGCGCCAAAATCTCGTTTGAGTATTTCTTCGTACTCTCTGGCCGCGCTCGCAGGCTCATCTTCGCCGCGCATACGATGAATCTGTTCGGTAGGAATATTAACACGGGCAAGCAGCGCATCGTGGGCCATGCGGTAATTGCTCTGCTCATCAAGGGGCGGCACGCAGCGTTCATCGCTCCAGTAAACATGCGTCTGTTGCCACAAAACGCTATCGCGCATCTCATCGCCCGCGAGATGTTGATAAAGAGCCTTCGGCGTTGAGCCGCCGGAGAGCGCGACTGTGAAGCGGCTCCCGTCGTTGACGGCCCCGTGCGCGATGCTCTCAAACAATTCCGCCGCTCGCGCGCTCAACTCCCTTAAATCGCGCCACACTTCAACACGCGCGCCCCTGCGCTCATAGCTTCTCATTCTTTTTGATCGCCGCCCGCCATCTCGCTTAAAGCGTCAAGCAACTTCACGGCAGTTGCGACGGCCTGCTCATAAACAACATCGTGGCTGATAATCTCAAGCTCACGACCGAGCAGCACGGCCTCGCTCCTGTTCCTGACTTTGAGCACGCGGCCCGCGCGCACATCTGCGCCGCGCGTCGCGCGCGTTTCCAGATAGAGGCCATCATCACTCCGCCTCACCGCGAACGCACACATCTCTTCCGCTTCCGTTCTCAACTCAACGAGAGCCAGCCGTCCCTGCTTCATCTCAGGTCGCTCGACTCTTTTGAACTCTAAGACAATTCGCCTCCCATCATGCTCAAGCGAGACCGCACGCGCATCGCTTCCATCTTCCGCGCGTGTCTGTTCCTGAGAGATGGTCCAATTCAAGCGACTCGCAAGCCAGCCCGCAATCATCAAAGCCTGCGGCGCAATCTCACGCGGCGCAGCATCCGGCGCGACATACTCGATCTTCACGCTCACGATGCGCTCAAGAGCCGGGCGGTAATCCGGCACATCGTAGAAACACGCAAGCAGAGCGCGCCACGAGGTGAGGCGCGACCAGTTCAAATCCGTCAACGCGCCGTGACGCTTATCTTCCGTCTGAAAATGTTCTGCCAGCGCGCGCATGTCTTCATACGGTTTGCCAAAACTGACGGAATCAATCACAACGCGGTCAGACGCACGGCTCAGTCTGGAAAAAACTTTGTCACCGAATCGCGGCACGTCACGCCACCACAGGAATATGGGCAAGTCCGGCACAAGAAGCGGCACGACCGCGCTCGGCAATTCAACTGTGAAGCGCCCGCGAGCGGCAAGGCCGATTTCTTCACCACAGAGCGGCTCTCCAGCGCCTTTGCGCCCTTCTGCATGACAAAAGGAGGAAACAAACATCTCTATATCTTTGTCTTCCGCCTCAAGCTCCGCCAGCATCACCAGCGCGCGACACGGATGCGTCGTCGTCAGTTCCGCGAGCGTCTTATCCACTTCAGTCAAAGCTTGCTCAAGTGAAACATAGACCATCAGATTCAGCACGCGCGCACGCATCACCGCGCCCTCTTCATCCGAACGGGACGCGCCCGCGTTCCGCTTCCACAACTCGCTCAACTCTCTCTCGACCGCCTGCACATCAAGCGTCGCCGGAACGGGAACGTGTTGCGGTTCTGTCTGTCTCGCTTCTTCCATAAATTCTTTCAACGGCATCCGAGCAATTAGATAGCCTGTATAGCCTGTTATGCTCTTGCAGTTTATCTACAAACTTCTCCACACGCTCTGCACGGCGTCCCTCATCACAACTATCAGCCCGGCCCATTCGGCTTCTGCAAATTGCTCCACTGCCTTCATTACTCTTTCGTGAATCTTCTGCTCATTCGGCTGTCTTAAGCGTACAATCAGGATGCCATGATGGGATTCATTACGATACTGAGCGAAGCCTTTATCAGTGCTGATTAACAAGCGGCTCTCGTTTTGCGCCAACCCCCAAAGACGATCATCTGGAATGCCTTGATGAGCCGTGCCGCGAATATCTAAAACATCATGCCCCAGACTTCGCAACTCCCTGACCGTAATGAGAGGGATATTTTCGTCCACGCATATCTTCACGCGCCGCCTACAACTTCCTCGATAGGCGTGACCTGTTCTTCAGCTAACCAAGCGGCATATTCAAGAGAGGCAAGAATATCTTCACGGCTAATGTTGGGATAAGCATTTAGCAAACTCTCGATAGTATCTCCGTTCGCCAGCATACCAACGATCTGATGCACAGGGATGCGCGTCCCCTTAATACAGGCTTGCCCATGACAAATTTTCGGATCAATCGAGATACGGTCAAACATCATCAACCTCCTGTAAAACTAAATCTTATCAGGCCCCTTACCACTCAACCAAAAGAAAGCATGATGAGAAGATTGCTATCAAGCGTATTGCAGGACCAAGTTGTTATTCACAATCTTCTCCAACGTCTTCCATCACGCTCAATCAACTCGTCCGCAGCTTGCGGTCCCCAAGTGCCTGCTTCGTAGTTTGGAAAATCCGTCGCGGGCTGTTTCCATGCTTCAAGGATTGGCGTGACGATCTCCCAGCCGCGCTCTGTCATGTCGCGGCGGGCGTAGAGCGTTGAGTCGCCTAACATGCAATCGAGGAGGAGACGTTCGTAAGCTTCGGGAGGTTCGACGCCGAAGGATGAGCCGTAGCGGAAATCCAT
>JBAWGU010000834.1:0-3351 GCA_049593215.1 Pyrinomonadaceae bacterium | reverse complement strand
CCGCAGGCGGTTCTGACAGTCTGCTTTCAACGCTTGCGCCCAAGCATGTCGAAGCCGACGGCGGCGACGAGCACCGCGCCCTTGACTATGTACTGCGTGTAGTTCTGCACGTTCAGGAGTGACATGCCGTTGTCTAGGCTCGCCATGATCAACGCGCCGACGCACGCGCCAAAGACCGTGCCGCGTCCGCCCATCAAACTCGTTCCTCCGATCACGCAGGCGGCAATTGCATCAAGCTCCATCAGGTTGCCAGCGTCTGGCGACGCGCTGCCGACGCGCGCAGTGTGCAGGATGGAAGCGATTCCGGCGAGGCCGCCCATCAGACAGAATGCGCCGAGAATATGTTTGCGAAGACTGATGCCCGAAAGACGCGCCGCGTCAGGGTTTCCGCCAATCGCATAAAGGTATCGCCCGAAGGTCGTGCTCTGCGTTAGAAAAGAGATGGCCGCAGCGACCGCCAGAAAAACTATCACAGGAATCGGCACGCCGCCCTGAGAGTTCATCATGTAGATGAAGACTGCGATGAGCAGAGCGGGAATGGCGATGCGCGCAACTGTCACGCCTGTCCCTGAAGCGGAGAGACCATGACGACGACGCGCGGCGTTGCGCCTGATGGTGAGCCACACGACGACCGCGACTGCAATCACGCCCAGCACAATGCCTATGCGGGGATCAACGTAGTCCTTGCCTAATGATCTGAAGAACGCCAGCTCGACAGGTTTCGTCTCGCCTTTAGTTAAGCCCAGAATCACGCCGCGCCATGCGAGCAATCCGCCGAGTGTCACGATGAAGGCAGGAATGTTTGCGTAAGCGACCAGACTTCCCTGCACAGCTCCGACCGCAACCCCGACAACAATCGCCATCAGCAGACAGGGCACGAGGCCGTAGCCTTGAGACATCGCGGCGATGCCGCCCGCGAGTCCGACCAGCGAGCCAACCGAGAGATCAATCTGCCCTGCCACGATGACCATCAACATTCCGCACGCGAGCACGCCTGTGACAGCCATCTGTTGCAGGAGCTTGGCGAAGTTGACGGGCGTTAAAAAGATTCCGTAAGGATACCTGTCTGTAATCGTCGCCCACTGAAAGAAGCACCAGATGACAACGAGCGCAAAGATCATCGTGTAGGCGCGCAAAGCCCCTGTCGGCAACTTGAAACGCCCGATGCGCGTCCCTCCATCGCCCGCAGCATCCGGCGGCGCAACATCCGCCGTCACTGGCGGACGATTAATCGAAGGCTCATTCGCTACCGGCTCATTGCCTCTTTGGCTCATAACGATTCTCCTAAAACGCTGAATGCGGAATGATGAATGATGAATTAAGTTTTTTCTTTGCGTTGCTTCGCCGTCTTAGCTGAGGAAACGAGAATAGCTATTAACTCTTCAGCTTCTCCATGCAACTCGGCCAAGCGCGTTGACTTCACAATCCCACCATCAGCTAACAACTCAAGCCAATAAGTAGTCTCTTCTAATTCTTGCAGGCCACCCTCAATCTTGCTTATAAATTCTGCCGTTGCCCTCGCGCGTGTAGCTTCTCTGTAATGTGCGCCGACAGATGTGCCGCTTCGTAAAATCTGCATTCCTAAAACCTGAGCTTCGTTTGTATGAGGTAACGACGCATATAGGCGTATAATCCTCAACGCAAACTCTTTCGTTCGCACGCGCAAATCACTTTGGTTTTTTTCATTCATCATTCCGCATTCATCGTTCATCGTTTACTGAGGGCGTGACCCGTGGCGCATGACATAACAGCTTCGGGCGTTGCTTCTGTGCGTGTGAATTCGCCTGTCATTTTTCCTTCGTGCAGAACTAACACGCGGTCTGAGAGGCCGAGCACTTCGGGCAGCTCGGATGAAACGAGAATGATGGCGAGACCTGTGCGCGCGAGCTTATTGATCTGGGCGTAAATCTCCTGCTTTGCGCCGACATCAATGCCGCGCGTCGGCTCGTCCAGAAAGAGCACGCGCGGATTCGTCAAGAGCCATTTCGCCAGCACCACCTTCTGTTGATTGCCGCCTGAGAGCGTGCCGACGACTGTGAAGATCGAGTTGGCCTTAACTCTCAGGTCTTTCATCGCGCGCTCTCCGGCAGCCGCTTCCATATCCTCGTCAGTGACAAACTTGCCGGAAAGTTTCGTCAGCCCCGCGAGCGTCATGTTTCTCAGAATCGTCTGGTCCAGAACCAGACCAAACCTTTTTCGATCTTCCGTGACAAAGGCGATGCCCTGATTGATAGCATCCGAAGGGCGCTTAATCTGAATCGGCTTTCCTTCCATGTAAAGCTCGCCGCTCACGCGTCCTGCGTGCGCGCCGAAGATTCCCATCAGGAGATCGCTGCGGCCTGCGCCCATCAGGCCCGCGACGCCTAAGACTTCGCCGCGCCGCACGCTGAAGCTGACGCGATCAACGAGCAGCTTGCCAGCGATGTTCGGGTCTTCGACGCTCATGTTGCGAACTTCAAAGACCGTCTCGCCGCGCTCGTGGTCCGCTTCCGGGAAGATGTCGCCGACTTCGCGGCCCACCATGCGAGAGATAACGCGCGGTTGGTCCAGATTGCCTGCGCGGTCTGTTCCAACCGTGCGCCCGTCGCGCAGGACAGTGATGCGGTCGCTCATGCGAAAGACTTCATCAAGCTTGTGCGAGATGTAGATCATGCCGACGCCGCGCTCTTTCAAGCCGTTGAGGATACGGAAGAGAGTTTCAACTTCCGTCTCCGTGAGCGCAGCCGTCGGCTCGTCTAAAACGAGTATGCGCGCTTCCTGCGAGAGAGCTTTGCCGATTTCAACCAACTGTTGCTGGCCGATGCCAAGATTTCCGACAGGCGTGCGCGGATCAAGCGGCAGGCGCAGCTCGTCAAGAATTTTCTGCGCGCGGCTATAGAGTTCTTCCCAGCGAATCATGCCGAAGCGCCTTGGCTCTCTGCCAAGAAAGATGTTCTCGCCAATGCTCATCTCTTTGATCAGAGAGAGTTCCTGATAGATGACCGCGATGCCTGCGGCCTCGGCGGCGCGCACGCTGCCGAAGCGACGCTCCTGCCCGTCAAGAATTATCTCGCCGCCATATTGCGGATACGGATAGACGCCGCCCAGCACTTTCATCAAGGTTGATTTGCCCGCGCCGTTCTCGCCGACGAGCGCGTGAAACTCTCCCTTGTAGAGATCGAACGTCACGCCGTCCAGGGCGCGCACGCCCGGAAAAGTCTTCGTGATGTTGCGCATCTCCAGTAGCGGAGAATCGGTTTGCGTTACCATGCTTGATCCCTAAAGCGATTTCAATAACTTATAGCGACTTCAAAAACCTACTTTAACAACCTGCTTTCGTTTAGAGGCGGGCTTGCCCGCCATCTCAAGTCG
>JBAWGU010000833.1:0-2522 GCA_049593215.1 Pyrinomonadaceae bacterium | reverse complement strand
CGCAAAGGACGCAAAGGTTTTTCGCAAAGGTCGCTAAGAGAGTCCTACTCTTGATTCGCATAAGATATGAATGCTTTGAAGGATCATCGCCAGCTTCTCATCATCGTTGGCGTAATCTTTCTTGTGGCGGTCGGCCTGCGTCTCTTGTTCCTCTACGACCCGACGCTTGAAGCCAGAAAGGTGCAGACGAGCGTCGTCGTCAGCTATATGAACGTGGCGCATTTTATGGCGGAAGACGGCATCGCTACCTTTGTATCGTCCCCGATCTCTCGTGTGAACGCGCCGAACTATCTGGGCCACCCGCCCGGCTATTCGATTCTGCTCGGCTTTGTTTTCAAACTCTTCAACGACTCGGACAGGACAGTTCAGCTCATACAGATACTTTTTGACGGCGTGTCTGCTGTGCTGGTCTTCCTCATCGCCGCAGAGTTGCTCTCGCTGAGAGTGGCTGTCATTGCCGGAGCGTTGGTTGCGCTCGCGCCTCAACTTGCTTATCACTCTGTGCTGCTGTTGCCTGACACGCTCTCCGTGTTGCCCCTGCTGCTTGCCGTTTACTTTATCGTCCGTGCGCGCAAACGTCCTCGTCTCGTCAGCTTCATTATCGCGGGCATCTGCGTCGGCCTGTCCTGCTGGCTGAGAGCGAACGCGCTCTTCCTCGTTCTGTTTCTGGCTGCGGTCACTGCGTTTACGTTTGAGCGTGGAAGACGCCTGCGCTTTGCTCTGGCGCTCGTGGCCGGGACCGTTCTCGCCATCGCGCCGATGACGATTAGAAACGCGCTCATCTACCGTTACTTCATTCCCGTTTCGCTGGGGAGCGGGCAGACGCTGCTTGAAGGGATTGCCGATTACGACAGAGCGGGCAGGTTCGGAGTCCCTGAGACAGATGTTGGCATTACGAATATGGAAGCGGAGATGTCCGGCTGCCCTGCTTATAGTGATTCTCTCTTTTCGCCGGATGGGGTTGAGCGAGAGCGGCTACGCATCGCGCGCGGCTGGGGTGTGATTCGCTCCAACCCGCTCTGGTTTGCGGGCGTGATGGTCGCCCGCGCCTCTTCCATGTTGAGGCTTGAGAGAGTTCCGCAGATTGCCGCGCGGCCTTCGCTTGTGGGCAATCTCTCGCACGCTCTCGTCTGGTTGCTACAGAAACTTTTTCTGACGGCGTGTATGTTGCCGCTCTACGTTCTGGGTCTGGTCCTGTTGCTGCGACGCGAGCACGCACGCACGCTCGCCATCCTGCTCGCCGTGCCGCTCTACTTTCTCTGCGCGCAGTCGGCCCTGCACACAGAGTATAGATACGTGCTCGCGGTGCATTACTTTCTTTTCATCCCGGCAGCGTTTGCGCTCTCGTGGGCGGGCCGTAAGTTGTGGATGATGAGACGAAGGCTGCCGGGCCTCGGTTGAGTTTGAAGGCGCAGGCTATACGCGCGTCGAAGCTTTTGCCGCCAACGCGGAAGGGCTGTGATAAACTCAACTGCATTACGCAGCTTCGGTTTGCGATAAGGGCACTTGCGAAACCCAATGTCAACGGCACAGGCTAACAATCTATCGCTGGCCCCGCTCGGCGCGGGTGATCTGATTGATCGCGCAGTGCGTTTGTATCGTCGCCACTTCATGACGCTGATACGCATCAGCGCGCCTCCCGTCGTTGTCTCCGCCATTGGCTCTGTGCTGTGGACGCTCGGCTATCGCCAGATGTCTAAGACGCCGAGCGGCGCGTCGCTGGTCTTCTTTCTTGTGGTCGCTATCGGCGGCGTGCTGCTGATAATTGGGGGCAACTTTCTGAACCTGATTGTGATGGGCGGCGCAACCAGAAATCTCGTGACGCATCTTTTGTGGAACGAGCCTGTCTCGGCGCGTGCAACTTATGCTGCTGTGCGCTCGCGTTTCTGGAGTCTGCTGGGCGCATCTCTGGTGGTCAGTATCTGTTTAATTGTTTCGGCGGTTGTCGCTCTCTTCGCGTTGTATCTCGTACTCGGGTTTGTCTCCGTCGGCATTGTCGCGTTCATTGCGCTCGGCTCAGGGTGGCTCTCGGCGCTGGTCGGCGTAATCGGCTTCACAGCCGCCGCAATCGTCGCGCTGATTCTCTTCTTTTTTCTCGCGGGACGTTTCGCTTATGTGCATCAGGCGATGATGGTGGAAGGCAAGGGCGTGTTTGAAGCCGTCAGCCGCTCGACTTCCCTTGCGCGCGGCAACGTCAAACGACTGATGGCGATGACGCTCTTCACATCGTTTGCGACCTACTCTGCGCTGATGATCTTGATCGTGCCGCTCGGCTGGTACGGCTACTTGAACGGCATTGACCCGTCGCCTTTGCGCGAAGCGGACTGGCCCGTCTGGTACGCGATAGGTTACAGGGTCGTCTGGCAATCGAGTTCAATTCTGGTCGCGCCCATCTGGATGCTCGGTCTGTCGCTGCTTTACGTTGACGAGCGCGTGCGGCATGAAGGCTACGATGTGGAGTTGATGGCTGCGCGCCGGATCGGAGAGATGCCGACGCTCGCGGGCGGACGCGTCGCTCCGCT
>JBAWGU010000832.1:0-2778 GCA_049593215.1 Pyrinomonadaceae bacterium | reverse complement strand
GCGGGCAGGGACAAGCCCTGCCCCTACAAATAGAGGATGCAATGTTGAGACTACTGATTTCCGTTGGAATAATTTCGCTGCTGGTTGTCAGTGCATTTGCGGATACTAAAACTATGAGTGAGGCGTCGGGTAATTCAAAGCTCATGCTGCGCGAAGGCTGGAGCATTCAATCGTCCGCGAAGGTCAAAGAAAGCGGCGATGCCCTCTCCGATAAAAGTTACCAGCCGTCGAACTGGTATCCGGCGACAGTTCCATCAACGGTCGTGGGCACGCTGGTTGAGAATAAAGTTTATCCTGACCCGTTCTTCGGGATGAATTTGAGAGAGATGCCCGGATGCAGTTATCCCATCGGCGCAAACTTTTCAAATCTTCCGATGCCCGAAGACAGCCCTTACAAAGTCTCATGGTGGTATCGCACGCAGTTTCAAATTCCTGAAAGCTATCGCGGCGAAAATGTCTGGCTGCACTTCGATGGAATAAATTTTCGCGCCAACATCTGGCTCAACGGTCGGCAGATTGCCAACTCAAAAGAAATCGCGGGCACGTTTCGCATACACGAACTGAACATCAGCGATGCGGCACGCGCAGGCGAGTTGAATACTTTAGCCGTCGAAGTCTTCCCTTCTCACCCGGATGATCTGGCATGGACGTGGGTTGACTGGAACCCGACGCCGCCGGATAAAAACATGGGCATCTTCCGCGACGTGTATCTCACGACGAGCGGCCCCGTCACGCTACGCTACCCGCAGGCCGTCACACGCTTTGACCTGCCCTCGCTTGAAACAACGCACCTGACTGTTAATGCGGAAGCGCACAATGCAACCGACCATGAAGTAGAAGGAACTTTGAGCGGGCGCATCGAAGGGATTAGCTTCTCACAAAAGGTCAGGCTCGGCCCGCAGGAAACGAAGCAGGTCACGTTTACCCCGAACGAATTTCAACAACTCAACATACGCAGCCCGCGACTCTGGTGGCCTGTGAATCTTGGACCACAGAATTTGTACGACCTTGAGTTGGAATTTGAAACAGGCGGAAAAGTTTCCGACAGCCAGAAAACGCATTTCGGCATTCGAGAGGTGACTTCGGAAGTTGACAGTCGTAATCACCGCGTCTTCAAAATCAACGGCAAGAATCTTCTGATACGCGGCGGTGGTTGGGCTGGCGACATGTTCCTGCGCTTCATGCCTGAGAGATTGGAAACAGAGATGCAGTATGTCCGGGACATGAACCTCAACACCATTCGCCTCGAAGGAAAACTTGAGCCTGATTACTTCTTCGACCTTGCGGACCGTTACGGCATACTCATCATGCCCGGCTGGTGCTGCTGCGACCACTGGGAACATTGGCAGCACAGAGATGATTACAAAGAAGGCCCGACGTGGGACCAGGAGGATTACGACATCGCCGCCCGCTCGCAGGCAGACCAAATTCGTCGTTTAAGAAATCATCCGAGCGTCTTCGTCTGGCTCAACGGCAGCGACAACCCGCCGCCGCCCCGTGTCGAGCGGATGTACATTGAGATACTTCAAAAATATCAGTGGCCCAATCCTTATCTCTCTTCCGCGACGGCTAAAAAGACTGACGTGACAGGCACAACCGGAGTCAAGATGGAGGGACCATACGAATGGGTCCCGCCTGCGTATTGGACGGAAGACAAAGAACTCGGCGGCGCGCACGGCTTCGCCACAGAGATTAGCCCTGGCCCCGCAGTTCCGCCCGTCGAGAGTTTGCGAAAGATGCTGCCCAGAGAGCATCTCTGGCCCATAGATGATTACTGGAACTTTCACGCGGGCGGCGGGCAGTTTAGGACTTTGAAAGTTTTCACGGATGCACTGAGCGCGCGTTACGGAGCGGCGAAGAGTTTGGAAGACTACGCAATGAAGTCGCAGTTGATGACTTACGAAGGACAGCGCGCGATGTTTGAAGGCTTCGGCGGAAACCGTTACACGTCGAGCGGCGTCATCCAGTGGATGCTCAACAACGCATGGCCTTCGATGATCTGGCATCTATACGATTATTACCTGATGCCCGGCGGCGGCTACTTCGGCACGAAGAAGGCTTGCGAGCCTGTGCATGTACAGTATTCCTATGACGACAAATCCGTCGTCGCGGCCAACACAACCTACGAGCCTTTAAGCAATTTGAAGCTGACGGCCAAAGTCTATGACATCAATCTGGTTGAGAGGTTTTCTAAAGAGACAAATCTTGACCTCGCGGCGGACAGTAATTCCAGAGCCTTCACCGTCCCGCGCATCAAAGATTTATCCCCCACCTACTTTCTCAAGCTCACGCTGCAAGACAGTAAAGGCCAGACCGTCAGCTCAAACTTTTACTGGCTCTCTACCAAAGACGATGCGCTGGATTGGAAGAAGTCAACGTGGTATTACACACCGACCAAATCTTACGCGGACATGAAGCAGCTACAGCATCTCAAGCCTGTTAAGCTCAGCGTCAACGGCAATGTTACGCGACAAGGCGAAACGGAAGTGGCACGCCTGTCCGTCTCAAATCCGGGCCGCTCGCTGGCCTTCTTCATTCGCCTACAAATCAAACAGGGGCGCGAGGGACGAGAGGTCTTGCCCGTCATCTGGCAGGACAACTTTTTCACATTGATGCCGGGTGAAAGAAGAGAGTTGACGGCAACCTACAGCGTCCGGGATCGTGGCAATGCCGCGCCCTATCTTTCGCTTGAAGGCATGAACATCTTAAAGGTTAAAGTTCCGATTGGAACCGCTAAAAGGAAATGAATAACGTAGGGGCAGGGCTTGTCCCTGCCCG
>JBAWGU010000831.1:0-2445 GCA_049593215.1 Pyrinomonadaceae bacterium | reverse complement strand
ACGCCTTTTGTCTTTCTTTTCTTTGCGCCTTGGCGTGAACCCTCAATCCTCGTCATTTAGGTGCCATCCAATTGCAAACGACTATAATCTCTCGTTTAGGCGATGCAAACCCTCATCTCCACAGATGCACTGTCTTGTCCCAATTCCCGCTTGCCAGCGTGCGCCCATCATGAGAAAAGGTGACGGAAGTTACCTTGCCGGTTTCTTGCAGCGTTGCGAGCCTGCTCATGGTTTGAAGATTCCAGATGATTACTGTCGAGTCATAGCTGCCGCTCGCTAAAGTTTTACCGTCCGGCGCGAAGGCCACAGCATCAACAACGTCTGTGTGCTCCTTGAAAGTCTGCCTGAGCCTGCCCCCCTGCCTCTCCCACACTTCGATGCTGCCGCTTAAATCTCCTCCGGCGATCAACTGCCCGTCAGGGGAAAAAGCAATCGCGTGAACCGCATACTCGTTTCCCGAATACGACTGTTTCATTTCGCCGCTCTCGATGCCCCACAACTCTACGGCCTTCTGGCTCGCCGTTGCCAGAACTTTTCCGTCCGGGGAAAAAGCGACGGCATAAACCTTGTCGCCGAGCGGCAGGCTCTTGTACATCTCGCCCGTTTGCGCGTCCCACAGCTTGACTGTGTGGTCCAAACTACTGCTTGCGACGAGGCGTCCATCGGGCGAGAATGTGACAGAGGTGGCAAAATCCGTATGGCCGCTGACGGCCCACTTCAGTTCGCCTGTGCGCGTGTCCCACAGCTTCACTTTGCCAAACTTGCTCGCAGCATTTCCCGAACCGGTGGCAGTAGCCAGAGCGCGCCCATCTGGAGAGAAGGTCACAGACAAGATGCCCTCGCTATGCTCCGTCAGAGTCTTTTTCAATTCACCCGTCGCCGTGTCCCAGAGCCTGATCTGGCTGATGAACTCTCTGTCTTCACGCAAACCTTCGGAGCTTGCCGTGACCAATAATTGATCGTCAGGTGAAAACGCCACAGCATAAACCTTGCTGTCGGTTTTAAGCGTCATCTTCATTTGCCATGAGTTGTGATTTTCAACAATCGTCTCCGTAGGCTTTTGCGCTCTGCTCTGATTCTCTATACGTGCGCGACGCGCGAGCGTGAAAGCTATCACCCCGATTAGAATTGCGATGACTGCGCCCGCCCCAATCAAGAGCGGGAGTTTGAGACGACGCCTCGCTGCGCCCGCACTGTGAAGAGTGCGCTCTGCTTCGCTCTCGCTAGTCTCGCTTTCATCAGCCGCAGATTTCGCGCTGGCAGTTGAAGGAGCTTTGTCCGGTCGAGCTTTCGTAGTACTCGAAGTATGCCTTGATGGGAGTTCTGAGGTCGTGCGAGCTTCAAACGCTCCGATGGCATCTCCGAGTTCTCTTCCAAGCGCAGTCGCGTCGCTCTGTCTTGACTGCGGCTCTTTGCCGAGAGCGCGCATCAAGACTGTTTCAAGCTGCGGCGATACGCCAATCTCTTTTGGTAGCGTCGGGGGAGGTTGTGAGAGATGCTTTGCGACAATGGCCGTCGCCGTCTCAGCCGTGAAGGGAGGAATGCCCGCGAGCATTTCATACAACAAGGCTCCGAGGCTGTAGACATCAGAGCGCGCGTCCAGATGTTCGGCGCAACACTGCTCCGGCGACATGTAATAGACCGTGCCGATAACTCTGCCCGTTTGGGTCAGCGTTTTGCTCGCGGCCATGTCGCGCAGCTTGGCGATGCCGAAGTCCACGACCTTCACTCGTTCCTGCTGGTCGTCGGAGTCCGGGGGGAGAATCATGATATTGTCGGGCTTAATATCGCGGTGGACCACCTCAAGACGATGGGCCACGCCGACACCCTTACAAATCTCGCGCATGATGGCGACGGCACGTTGCGGCTCAAGAGCGCCTTCGCTCTCCAGAATCTTCCGCAGCGCTTTGCCTTCAACCAACTCCATGACGATATAGGCAGGCTCGTCTCCGCGCGCCTCGCTGAAGTCGTGGATAGTCACCACCGTCGGGTGACGAATCATTGCCGCCGCCTGTGCCTCACGCCGGAAACGCTCGATGGTCGTTGGCTCATTGACATACTCTCGATGCAGAACCTTGACCGCAACCTCGTCACCTATGTGTAAGCGACTCGCGCGATAGACAGAACCCATGCCTCCCTCGCCGAGCAGTGAAATGAGCCTGTATTTCCCGCCGATTATCTTGCCGATGAGAGCATTGGTTTGGGGACCGGATTGGTCCAGAGATGCGGTGGTAGCTTCTGAGGCAGAGGCAGATGTGATTGATGACCCGCAACCATCACAGAAAAGCGCACCATCGCGCAGAACTTGAGCACAGTGCGGGCAATTCATCCCTTACAAACCCTTTGATGGCAACGGCTCTTTATGAAAGCGTCCTCGGTCAGTGCCGCCTGCGGTAGCGGGCGGGTGGACGAAGGGATGAGGGCAAAGGGATGAGGGATGAATAA
>JBAWGU010000830.1:0-7656 GCA_049593215.1 Pyrinomonadaceae bacterium | reverse complement strand
ACAACGGACCACTGACAACGGACAACGGACAATTCTTATGCGTGTACTTGTTGCTGATAAATTTGAAGAGTCGGGACGCGCGGGCCTTGAGAGAATCGGTTGCGAAGTTTCTTATCAACCGGACTTGAAAGATGACGCGCTCGTTGAAGCAATCAGGGAGACGAAGCCTGATGTGCTGGTTGTGCGTTCGACAAAGGTAACGGAGGCGATGCTCGATGCGGGCGCGTTGAAGCTGGTCGTGCGCGCGGGCGCGGGCTACAACACGATTGACGTGGCGGCGGCTTCGCGTCGCGGCATCTACGTCTCAAACTGTCCCGGCAAAAATTCCGTCGCCGTCGCCGAACTCGCTTTCGCGCTCATCCTCGCGCTCGACCGTCGCATTGCCGATAACGTCATCGCCTTGCGTCGCGGCGAATGGAACAAGAAAGAGTTTTCCAAAGCGCGCGGTTTGTATGGACGCACGTTAGGCTTGATTGGCGTCGGACAGATCGGGCAGGAGATGATTCCACGCGCGCGAGCTTTCGGGATGAACGTCGTCGCATGGAGCAGAAGCCTCACGCCGGAGCGAGCCGAAATGCTCGGCATCGAATACAAAGAGACGCCGCAGGAAGTCGCACGCGCCGCAGACATCTTGAGCGTGCATCTTGCCCTCAAGCCCGAAACGCGTTCTCTCATCGGCGCAGACGTTTTCAACTCGATGCGCGAAGGCGCGTACTTCATCAACACTGCGCGCGGCGAAGTCGTTGACCAGAGCGCGCTCGTTCAAGCCATTAGTGCGCGCGGCATACGCGCCGGTCTTGACGTTTACGCTAACGAGCCGACATCCGCGACGGGCGAATTCACGGACGAGATCGCAAAGGAACAGAACCTCTACGGCACGCACCACATCGGCGCATCAACTGACCAAGCGCAGGAAGCCATCGCCGCCGAAACCGTTCGCATCATTCAAACTTTCAAAGAGACAGGCAAAGTTCCCAACGTCGTCAACCTTGCCGCGCGCACTCCCGCAACGCACAGCCTAGTCGTGCGCCACCGCGACCGCCCCGGCGTTCTCGCCAGCGTGCTTGACGCCATACGCTCCGCAAACATCAACGTGCAGGAGATGGAGAACATCATCTTTGAAGGCTCCGAAGCCGCCGTCGCCCGCATCAATTTAGAGAGCGCGCCGCCGCAAGAGACTTTAGATAGATTGCAGGGAGAAAATCAGGATATTATCGAAGTAAATCTCATAGGACTCTAAGCCTAGAGAGTCAGAATAGGAAGGACTTAGATGCTAGACGTAAAGCAAGCAACGAAAGCAGCGAGCGACTACTTCGCAAGTTTGGTAGAGCCGCAGACAGTTTCAGATATTAGACTCGAAGAAGTAGAAATAGAACAAGAAGAACCTGAAGCAGATACGTTTAGGACATACTGGCTTATCACTTTGAGCTACTTACCAGCCAAACCCAATCCTCTGCTCCCTGCTGAACAGGAAAGACAATATAAAGTTTTCAAAATAGATGCCGAAACAGGTGAATTGATGTCCATGAAAATGCTAAAAGTCGCTTGAGCATGGATTACTACGTTAATTTACTTTATCAATATCGAAGTAAGGGTGCATTGATTGATACTAACTTGCTTCTGGTCTACTTCGTGGGGTGTTACGATCCTTCGCGCATACCAAGTTTCAAGCGCACAATTACTTTTACAACCGAGGACTTTTATACTTTACAGAGAGCGTTTAATTTTTTCACCAAAATTGTGACTACTCCAAACATTTTAACTGAGGTAAATAGCTTCTCTAATCAACTTCCCAACGAGATCAAATTTGACTACTACGTGAAAATGGCTGAGCAAATTTCTAGTCTTGAGGAGCATTATCAAAACAGTCATAAGATTTGTTCATTAGACCATTTCAAGAAATTTGGTCTAACCGACTCTGGCATTGTAGATTTGGTGAAAGATCAATACCTTGTTTTGACAGATGATCTGAAATTGGCAAGCTATCTACAAAATGTCGGCATAGATGTTATTAACTTTAACCATATTCGCCCTATGAATTGGCAAGTGTAAAGATAGAATGAAAACCACGCTCATCACAGGAGCATCAAGCGGCATTGGAGAAGCGTTCGCCCGAAAACTTGCGGCGCGGGGCGAGAATGTTCTGGTGGTTGCGCGCTCTGAGGATAAGCTTGTCGCGCTGTGCAATGAGCTTGGGCGCGAGAGTAATGTGAACGCGCAGTATGTCGCGATGGATTTGACGGAAGAGAATGCGGCGGCGCGTTTGTTTGAAGAGACTGAGCGGCGCGGCCTCGAAGTAGAATTGCTTATCAACAACGCCGGCTTCGGCTCGATGGGCGAGTTTATGGCGCAGGAGCTTGAGCGCGAGTTGAATATGATTGATCTCAACATCAAGGCGCTCGTTGATTTGACCTATCGCTTTCTTGCTCCGATGCGCGAGCGCAGGCGCGGCGCAATCATCAACGTCGCTTCGACGGCAGGCTTTCAGCCGGTCCCCTTCATGGGCACTTACGCCGCGACCAAAGCCTTTGTGCTCTCGTTCACGGAAGCGTTGTGGGAAGAGAATCGTCCTTACGGGATTAAAGTGATGGCGCTCTGCCCGGGCGTGACGGAGACAAACTTTTTCGATGCCGCAGGAATCGAGAAGCCGCCGATGAGGGTCGCGCAGACGCCCGAACAGGTAGTTGACACGGCCCTGCGCGGGCTGGAGCGCGGCAAGAGCCATGTCATTTCCGGCTGGGCCAATTATTTAATGATTGAAGCTGAACGGCTCGCGCCGCGCAAGCTCGTCCTGCGCGCTGCCGGAAGCGCGTTTCGCAATCTGTCGCACAAAACAAAGAAGGTCAATGGTGAATAGTAAATGGTAAATGGACGAGCGGTTTTTCCATTTACCATTGACCAATTTTCAGGAGATGAATGATGACGGAAAGAATCTTTAATTTTAGCGCAGGCCCGGCGGTGTTGCCTCTGCCCGTGTTGGAAGAGGTGCAGCGCGATCTCATCAGTTTGCCGGGAGTCGGCATGTCCATCCTTGAGATTAGCCATCGCTCGAAAACTTTTGATGAGATTATCGGGAGCGCCATCGGCGGCTTGCGCGAGTTGATGGGCTTGCCTGAGAACTATCATGTACTCTTTCTGCAAGGCGGCGCGAGTTTGCAGTTCTCCATGATTCCTATGAATCTCTTGCCCGAAGGCGCGAGCGCGGATTACATCGTCACGGGCAGTTGGGGCAAGAAGGCCGTCAAGGAGGCTAAGAAAGAGGGTGCGGTTAATGTTGCCGCGAACATGGCTGACGGCGGTTTCACGCGCGTGCCGTCTCAGGATGAGCTTAAGCTTGACGGAAACGCCGCTTATGTTCACTTCACTACGAATGAGACGATTGAAGGCGTCGAATTTAAGAGCGAGCCGGAAGTCGGAAGCCTCCCGCTTATCGCGGACGCTTCGTCAGATATTTTGTCGCGTCCCGTCGCGGCAGAAAAGTATGCGATGATCTACGCGGGCGCGCAGAAGAACATGGGGCCGAGCGGCGTCACGCTCGTCATCATTCGTGATGATTTATTGAAACGCATCCCTGACGGATTGCACACGATGCTTGATTACCGCACGCACGTCGAGAACAATTCGCTCTACAACACGCCGAACACTTTCGGCATCTACATCATCTCGCTCGTCTGCAAGTGGCTCAAAGGCAAGGGCGGGCTTGAAGGGATGCACAAAGAAAACGAGGCGAAGGCAGGGATTCTCTACGACGCGATTGACGCGACGGATTTTTACAGAGGCCACGCCGAACGCGAAGCACGCTCTTTGATGAACGTCACGTTCCGCTTACCTTCGGAAGAATTAGAGAAGAAGTTTGCGAGCGAAGCCACTGCGCAGGGACTAGACGGACTCAAGGGCCACCGCTCCGTCGGCGGCATACGCGCCTCCATCTACAACGCCTTTCCGCTCGAAGGCGTCGAAGCTCTCGTCTCTTTTATGAAAGAGTTTGAGAAGAAGAACGGATAAGAACGAAATTAACAGGGATGGACAGGATAGACAGGATTAAAACAGAGCAGACAAATCTTCTATTTCAAATTTGAAATCTCTAATCTTTTATCCTGTTCATCCTGTCCATCCTGTTTGAATTCTTCTTTCATTACAAAGACGGGCAGAGGACTTGTCCCTGCCCCTACAAATTTCTTCCTGTAAATACTCATGAGAATAATAGCAATCATTTTCCTTCTGTTAATTTCAGGACTAACGCTTGCCCAAACAGGCTCGCAATCCGACCTTGCTCTGCCTGCCGAGAAGCATCTGCGTAATGTGCGGCAGTTGACGTTTGGCGGCGAGAATGCGGAGGCGTATTTTTCTGGCGATGGAAAGCAACTGATTTTTCAATCGAAGCGTGACGGGCGCGAGTGCGATCAGATTTACACGATGAGCGTGGACGGCTCGAACGTGAAGATGGTTTCGACGGGCGAAGGCCGCACGACTTGTTCATACTTTTACCCGCATCGCAATCAGATTCTCTATTCGTCAACGCATCTCGGCTCGAAAGAGTGTCCGCCGCGTCCCGATTTCTCGAAGGGCTATGTCTGGCCTATCTATTCTTCTTACGACATTTTCACGGCGAAACCGGATGGCTCTCAAGTCAAGCAACTCACAAACACGCAGGGCTATGATGCGGAAGCGACGATTTCCACGAACGGCAAGAAGATTGTTTTTACTTCGATGCGCGACGGCGATCTTGATGTTTACACAATGGACGCTTCGGGGAAAAACGTGAAGCGTCTGACGACTGAAGTGGGCTACGATGGTGGGCCTTTCTTCTCCCGCGACGGCAAACAGATTGTCTATCGTGCGTATCACCCGCAGACGCCTGAGCAGGTTGCGCGCTACAAACAGAAGCTTGCAGAGGGCGTGATTGAGCCGACAGTCTTTGAAATCTGGGTGATGAACGCAGACGGCTCGAACAAGCGTCAGGTGACAAAGCGTGGCGCGGCGAGCTTTGCGCCCTACTTCTTCCCCGACGGCAAGCGCATCATCTTCGCCTCGAACATGGACGACCCGAAGGGGCGCAACTTCGATCTCTACATGATAAACGTAGACGGGACGAGCCTTGAGCGCATCACATACAATGACACGTTCGACGGCTTCCCGATGTTTTCGCCCGATGGTAAGAAACTCGTCTTCGCCTCAAACCGCAACGCGAAAGTACGCGGCGACACGAACGTCTTCATCGCTGATTGGGTTGAATAAGGATTTGTCCGTAGTCAGTGGTCCGTTGTCCGTTGTTCGTGATTGGCTCGTTGATTCCTAAAGATAAAGTTCGACATGAACAACGCTCAAAACAACTGACAACGGACTACGGACAACGGACAGTTTTTGGTGAAATCTATGAAACGAAATCTTCTTCTTCATCTCACACTCATCTTCGCCGTCGCCTTTAGCGCAATCGCTCAACAGCAAAGAGCAAGCGCGCCGGGCGCAGAGCGTTTGCGCGAGCACGTTACGTATCTTGCTTCCGACAAGTTGGAAGGAAGACGGACAGGAACGCAGGGCGCACAGGATGCGGCTGTGTATATAGCCGGAGAGTTTTCGCGCTACGGCCTCAAGCGCAGCGCAGGCGTGGACCTGCCCGGCATGTCTATTCTTGAAGCCAATTCGCCCAACCGTTACATGCAGCCGTTTCCTTACGTCGCGGGCGTTGAGGTTGGGAAGAACAATGCGATGTGGTTTACGCCGAATGCGGCGGCAGTGAACACTCCTGTTTCTGCCAGTGTGCCCGTCGCGGCGCAGGGCAAGAGCGCATCATCGCTGGACCTGCGCGCAGGTGAAGACTGGATGCCGCTTGGATTTTCTACGAACGCAGAGGTCTTGAACGGCGCAGCAGCGTTCGTAGGCTACGGCATCACCGCGAGCGAGTTGAAGTATGACGACTATGCTGGCGTGGATGCGGCGGGGCGCATTGCGATTGCTTTCGCGGACACGCCGGACGGCGACAACCCGCATGGAGAGTTTGCGCGCTACGCAGATTCGCGCTGGAAGGCTGTGGCCGCGCGCGACCACCACGCGAAGGCTCTTGTCATCATCGCACGCGAGGATAATTTCAAAGATGACAGGCTCTCGCGCCTGCGTTACGACAACAGCGCGGGCGATGCAGGACTCCCCGTTGTCGTCATCTCGCGCCAGGTTGCGGCGAAGCTTTTTGAGTTGGAGAGCACGGCGAAGCTGGATGATTTTGAGAAGAAGCTGCGCGAAGGCATCACTACGGCGCGCTCGCTTTCAAAAGGCACACAGCAAAATATTACGCTCAAGATGAAGCCGCCGCTAAATTTCACGCTCAGCTTGAAGACGGACATCGTGCGCCGCGAGACTCCCGCCAATAATGTTATAGGCATACTCAATGGCTCTGACCCGAAGCTGAAGGATGAGGTCATTGTCATCGGCGCGCACTACGATCATCTGGGGCTTGGCGGCGAAGGCAGCCTCGCGGCGCGCGAAGGCGAGATACATCACGGCGCGGACGATAACGCATCGGGCGTCGCAGGACTGCTTGAGCTGGCGCGTATATTTTCGGCGGAGCGCGGGAAGTTGAGAAGGACGCTCGTCTTCATCGCTTTCAGTGGCGAAGAGGAAGGCTTGCTCGGCTCAAACTTTTATGTCAATCATCCGGTCGTGCCTCTCGCTCAGACCGTAGCGATGATTAACATGGACATGATCGGGCGCATGAAGGCGCGCAAGTTAATCGTCGGCGGGATGGGGACGGCGCAGGAGTGGAAGGCTTGGATTGAAAAAGAGAATACGACGATGCACGCAGACTTGAAAGTCAGCGACCGCCCATCAAAAACTTTGCCTTACGTTGTGAAGAGCAAAGGCCAGAACGCGAACGCCGCTAACACTCCACCAGCGCAGTACGGCAATATGATGCACCGCTTCGACCTCACGCTTAACGAAGACGGCTATGGCCCCAGCGATCACTCCTCTTTCTACGCCAAACAAGTGCCCGTGCTCTTCTTCTGGACGGGCACGCACGACGATTATCACAAGCCCTCCGATACGGCAGACAAAATCAACTATGAAGATGAAGCGCACATCATTACATTCATCGCAGACATCCTGCGTTTTGAGATTGACGCAAACGATGCGCGCCCCACGTACACCACGGCAAAGAGCGAAAGCACAGGACGCTCGATGGGCTTCCGCGTCTATCTCGGCACGATTCCGAATTACGCGGACTCGAATGATGGACTAAAACTCGACGGCGTGCGCGACGATTCGCCTGCATCAAAGGCAGGACTCAAAGCTGGCGACAAGATTGTACGGATGGCAGGCCGCGATGTGCGCAACGTCTATGACTACACCTACGCGCTCGGAGAGATGAAGGCCGGGCAGGAATACGAAGTCGAGATAGTGCGCGGCAGCGAGCATCTCACGCTAAAGATTACGCCCGCAGCGCGAAAGTAAAAAGGCAAAAGGTAAAAGGCAAAAGTTAGGGGAAGCCAACTTTTAATTAAAGCGCTCATTTTGAGCTTTTTAATTAAGAAGCGGCTCTCCACCACACTTTTGCCTTTTACCTTTTTACTTTTGCCTTCTTTAGTTTGCCTTACCAACGCGGCTCGCGGTCGTTGCGTCCGCCGCCACCGCCGCCGCCATAGCCGCCGCGATCACCACCGC
>JBAWGU010000829.1:0-4566 GCA_049593215.1 Pyrinomonadaceae bacterium | reverse complement strand
TGGAACGCGAGATTGCCGACGTAAAGTTTCATAGACATAAATGTGTGTACCTCTCCCTCTGTAGGGAGTATCTGAGAGAAGCTGCGAATTAAAGTTGGCTTCGGTGTAACGGTAGGCAACGAAGGCTTAGGGTTCGGGTGCTCTTCTTAAGGAGCGGCTTCTAAAGTTGAAATCCAGCCTGCTCTCGAACTATCCAGAACGCCATCGCGGAAAACTAACAAGCGTGTAGCGCATCACCGTTGATGCAAGAGAGAAGGAATATCCACACACTATGATGCACTAATAGTTACATAAGTTGCAAGCTCGCAGCCCTCTCGCCAAACTCAGAAACATTAAAAACGTGGGGAATTGAGATTAAGAGCCGGACAAAACTAACTTGAGATCAATGCTTATCCGAAGGCGGCGGCGCGAAATTTTTGTTGAACATTAATTCAGTCCTCCGTTAAACTCTGGCCCAGTTAAACTCAGGTCCAGAGCTTACAGGCCCAGTCCGGATTATAACTCTGACGGCACACTCGACACTTCATACGGCACGGGCGGGCTGGTCTCTACGGACTTCGGCTCGCACGGTGATGATTTCGCTAACGCCGCCGCGCTGCAATCGGATGGCCGCGTCGTCGCGGTCGGTCAAGTAGGAGCAAACTTCTCTCAGACTCCCGGCACGGATACAACTTTCGGCGTCGCGCGCTACAACATCAACGGCACACTCGACACCAGCTTCGACACAGATGGTCTGGTCACGACAGACTTCGGCTCGACACACGACACCGCGAACGCCGTCGCCATCCAATCGGACGGCAAGATTGTCGTCGCAGGCACAAACGGCTTCGACATTATCCTCGCGCGCTACAACACCAACGGCTCGCTCGATGACGGCTCAGCCAACGACACCACGCCCGGCGACTCTTTCGGCACAGGCGGCAAGGTCACCACAGATTTTTCCGGGCAGACAGAATCTGCCAACGCTATCGTGATTCAGGGAAGCGGAAAGATCGTCGTGGGCGGCGCTTCTAACGGAGACTTTCTACTCGTGCGTTACAATTCGGACGGAAGCCTCGACACGACAGGCTTTGGCACGGGCGGCAGGGTCTTGACGGATTTTGACGGCGGCAGCGACGCTATCAACGACCTTGTTATCCAACCGGACGGCAAGCTTGTCGCGGCTGGCTCGGCAGACAATCCCGGCGGTGGTCTCCCGAACGGTAAGCTTGCGGCATCCGGCCCGCACAGCAGCGCCGCCGTCAGCAGCGATTTCGCGCTCGCACGCTATAGCGCGGACGGCGTTCCTGACACAGCTAACTTTGGCACGGGCGGTAAGGTTAGGACAGACTTCGGCGGGTTCGATATGGCAAATGGCCTTGCCCTGCAAGCGGACGGCAAGCTTGTGGCAGCAGGACTATTCTTCCCCATCACGGTGATTGGCGAGGTGGCGAATGCTCAGTCGGCCCCGACTGGTGTGGCCGCGTTCTTTGCGCTCGCGCGCTACGACACCGGCGGACAACTCGACGGCACGTTCGGCGCAGGAGGCAAAGTCACCACAGATTTCTTCGGCATCAACAATCAGGCCAGCGCCGTCGTCATCCAGCCTGACAAGAAGATTGTCGCGGGTGGATTTGCAGACACAGGCAGCAGCTTAGACTTCGCCCTCGCGCGCTACTTCGGAGCAGACGAGCCGACACCTACGCCCACGCCGACTCCAACTCCGACACCAACACCGACACCAACGCCGCTACCATCCTCGGTACAGTTTAGCGCGTCGAACTACAACACGCCCGAAGGCACACACGATGTTCAACTCACAGTCACGCGCACGGGCGACACATCAACGGAAGTCTCTGTTGATTACGCCACCTCTGATGCTTCCGCGCAGCAGCGCACAGACTACACCATCAAGGCTGGAATGGTCGGCTTCGACGCAGACCTACAGAATAAACCCAGAGTCACATTCGCCGCAGGCGAGACGACGAAGACTTTCTCGCTCTTAGTCAACGACGACAACTACGTTGAGGGTGATGAACATTTCAACGTCACGCTCTCGAATCCAACGGGCGGCGCGGTGCTCGGCTCACCCTCGACCTCAACCGTCACCATCACGGATAACGACACAACCAACCCGCCAACCGGCAACGTCATTGACGATGCGCAGAACTTCGTACACCAGCACTATCACGATCTACTCTCGCGCGAGCCTGACGCGGGCGGACTCGCCTACTGGACGAGCCAGATTACCGCGTGCGGCTCAGACCAGCAGTGCATACGCAGGAAGCGCACGGATGTCTCAAACGCCTTCTTCTTCGAGCTTGAGTATCAGGAGACGGCAGCCTACGTCTATCGCATCTACAAGGCTTCGTTCGGCACACGGCCAAACTATGCGCAGTTCGGGCCTGACAGAAGCCGTGTGGTCGGCAACCCCAACCTGAATGCGATGAAGGACGCATTCGCCGCTCATTTCGTACAGCGTCCCGGCTTTACCTTACCCGCAGACCCTGCTGCTTACGTGGATACTTTGAATGCGAATACGGGCAACTCGCTGACGCAGGCAGAGAGAAATGCCCTCGTTGCGGGCTTAATCAACAGCACGGAGACGAGAGCGAGCGTGCTCAGAAAGGTAGCGGAGAATCAGGTGTTTGTGGATAAGGAGTACAACAACTCTTTCATCCTGACGCTCTATTACGGCTATCTCAGGCGCGACCCCGATCAGGCAGGGTTTGATTTCTGGTTCGGCAAGATTAATCAATTCCCGTTGCGCGACATCACAGGGCAGCACTCTCTGGTCTGCTCCTACATCACCTCGCGTGAGTATCAGGAGCGGTTCAGTTCCGTTGTGACGCACAGCAATCAGGAGTGCTTGCCGTAGCCGAAAAAGGCAGCAGTTGAGTGAATGGAAAGAGCAGACGTTTAACCGCAAAGGTCGCAAAGAAAACACGCCGCAGGACGGAAAAGCCTTTGCGCGCTTGGCGTCTTCTCTTTGCGACCTTTGCGGTTAATCTTTCCTTACCATGTTATTGCAACTCGCTCTAGAGCCGCGCGATGGTTCTCACTCAGGGCCACCACAAAAACTCCTGCGCTCTCACCTTCTCAACTCTCTTCCGTCTCTCACGGTGTTTCTCAAGAAATTTCATGAAGGGACGCACGGCCCTGTGATCCGTGCCTAAGATGGCCGCTCCGGCCATAATCAGCACGACGCCGGGGATGACGGGCAGAAACACGCCGAGTATCCCTATGGCAATCAGCGCGAATCCGGCCACGTTGCGTAACACTTTCAAAACTCCTCACCCCCGTCACAAAGCAAATTGAATATCTGGTAAGTAAGACTCCCCGCAGAGGCGCAGAGTTGCCGCAGACACGTGCGCGAGAGTTGCTGAATGCTTAACTCTGTGGAAACTCGAAAGCTTTCGGGTCAGGGAGCGTGATGTCTCTGACGCGAAAGCTTTCGCGGCTGAGGCTGCGATTAAGGTTGTGCAGGCGCATATGAATTAGATTATTTGAACAGCCTTTTTTAGAGAGGTCAGACTGATACCCTTTATTGCAACTTGAAAAGCATGATTTACTTGCGGCGCGCTTTGCCTGGCAACTTCGCAGGCAAGTCCAACTCATCATCAATCAACACATCTGTGCTGACATTCGCGGCGCGTGCATATTGCAGGAGAACTGCTAATGGCGGCTCGTTCTTTCCTAATTCGTATTCCGATATTCTCTTGTAATCAATGGCCTCTTCAAATCCTAAACGTCTCAACATCTCACTCTGAGAAAGACCAAGCGCGTTGCGAATCTGTAAAAGCTTTTCAGCAAGACGCTCTTGCTTCATGCGCGCTCTCTTACCCATCAGGAGTTTCCTCCTGAACGTTTCGCCTTGCTCGGTAATCTGTCAGGCAAGTCCATTTCATCATCAGCTAAAACGTCCATGCTCACACCCGCCGCTCTAGCGTATTGCAGGAGAACCATTAACGTTGGCTCGCTTTTATCTAACTCGTAATCTGAGATTCTTGTGTAAGGAATCTCATCTTCAACATCTAACTGCCTGTGCATTTCAGTTTGAGAAAGTCCAAGAGCAAGCCGAACCTGCAACAGCTTTTCCGCAAGACGTTTTGGCCGACGGCGCGCGTGTCCCATCAGGAGCAGCCTCCTGATAGAGCGGAAATTGCACAGCCCGCCTCTAAACTACCGCTTCTTAGTCGTGCGCTTCTTCGGCAATGTCTCTGGCAAGTCCATCTCATCATCAGCAAGCATTTCCAAAGTCACGTTTGCCGCTCGCGCGTATTGCAAAAGAATCCGCAAGGGCGGCTCTCGCTTTCCTAGTTCATATTCTGAAATCGTGTTCTGCGCGATCAATTCCTCGATTCCCATGCGTCTAATCATTTCATTTTGAGAAAGACCTAAAGCCAGCCGAATCTGTAGAAGCTTTTCAGCAAGACGTTCCGGCTTATGACGTGACCTTGTTCCCATCAGGCGCGGCCTCCTGATGGAACACAGAGCGGACACAGCTTGCTTTTAACGGCAAATGCCGTTAATATCTGCTCGCTCAACTTGTACGCCGTGAGAATGAACCTTTCATTCAGAACGGCG
>JBAWGU010000828.1:0-20275 GCA_049593215.1 Pyrinomonadaceae bacterium | reverse complement strand
GTTTGAAGGCTTGACCGATTACGATCCGAAGACGCTTGAGATTCTGCCGGGCGTGGCTGCGCGCTGGGAGTCGAACGCGGATAAGAAGGAGTGGACATTCTATCTTCGCCAGGATGCGCGCTGGTCGAACGGCGAGCCTGTCACGGCGCGCGATTTTGTGCGCTCCTGGCAACGCACTTTGCAGCTTGGCGACAAGGCTCCGCACGCGCGCCTACTGGAAAATATCGTCGGCGTAAATCGCTATCAGCCAACGCCCCCCGTGCCGTCTCCGGCAGCGACGCCCACACCTGCTCCGCAAGCTGCGACTGAAAAGAGCGCGGAGAAGATTGTTGAGAAGAGCGCTGACAAGAATGACGTTAAGCGAGAGGCTAAGAAAGAAGCAGGCGCGCAAACCGTTGAGGTCGCGTTTGGAGCGGAGGCCGTCGGCGATTATGTGTTGCGCGTGCGTTTGCAACAGCCGGATCAGAATTTTCCATCGCTCGTAGCTCATCCTGTCTTTCGTCCTGTTCATCAGGCTGAGTCAAAGCTTACGACAGACTCTGCGCCTGCTCCCGAAGCCTCAACGCCTACGGCAACGACTGCGCCGCCATCTCTCAACATTGTTTCAAACGGCGCATTCCAACTTGCGAAAGCCGGACAGGAAACGGTCGTGCTTGAGCGCGCAGGCAGTTACTGGGACGCAAAGACCATCAGCCTTCAACGCGTGCAGTTTGTAGCGACGCGCGATGCAGAGGAAGCTCTCGCAGCGTATCGCTCAGGCGACATTGATGCTGTGACGAATGCAGGGTTCGAGCCTCTGGCTCTGAAAATGCTCGCGCCTTACAGAGACTTCAGGCGCGAAACCTACGGCGCAATTACTTACTATAGCTTCAACACTACGCGCGCTCCGTTCACAGACGTGCGTGTGCGCGAAGCTCTCGCCATCTCGATTGATCGTGAGCGCATCAGCGAAGATGAAATGGAAGGGGCGACAGAGCCTGCCGTGAAATTTCTTCCGGCACGGATAGCAGGGCAGGACCAGACGAAAGAAGATTTATATCTTGAACGCGATGTTGAGCGCGCACAATCTCTGATGGCGGCAGCAGGCTTTCCGCGCGGCGAAGGCTTCCCGCATGTGAAGCTCTTAATTAATCGCAATGATCAGCAGCGACAGGTCGCGCAGTCTGTAGCCGCGATGTGGAAGAGCGCGCTCGGCGTTGAGACGGAAGTGGTCGCAAAGGATTGGAGCGATTACGAAGCATCTGTGCGCGCAGGAGATTACGATGTGGTGCGGCGCGGGCTGGTGATGCAGACGATGGATGAGACGACGAACATGCGCGCGATGTTCGAGCCTGAAGAGAACCCTGCGGGCGCGGCTGTGAATGAAACGGAAGCGAGCGGTAAAGCCGGAACAGATGCGGCGGGCGTTGCGGCGAAGCAGGAGGAGAGCATGAAGCGCGGCGTAGAAGCACTTGCGCCGAAGATGCCTGAGATTTTGACGGAGGCTCAAGCTCTCAAAGAACTGCCCGCAATGCCCATCTACTTCGCTTCATCTTACGCGCTCGTCAAACCTTACGTCGTAGGTTTTGATACGAACCTGCTCGATGCGCCTTCGCTCAAGCGCGTGCGCATTGATACGACGTGGCAAGCGCCGAAGAAGACGACTATGATCTGGTTTAAGGATGGGAATTGAAAAGCAGGGCAGAGGGATGAGGGATGAAAGCGAATGATTCGCCAATTTGAATAGTCATGCTTTCATTCTTAAAGCAACGCTGCGGCGTTATTCAGGCATCGGTTAATCAGGTCTTGACGCACAGCCTTATGATTCTTGATTAAGAAGAGAGCGCGTGATAAGTTGAGCGCAAAATAGTTGCTGTTAAGAAAAAAGTTTTCTCCCCTGTTCGTTGTTTTTAAGGAAGAGAAGTTTCTCCCCACCCCAGAACTGGCGCTCTAGCAGTCATACATTGTTTGATAAAAAAGGCAGATACGCTCAAGCGACGATTGCGTTAGTCCTTGAACACGGATCAGGCATTGAGGAGGAAATCTGATGTTGAATATTCGCCCAGTCCACCTTCGTTTGGCCCTCACGTTCTTTGCTCTGGCTCTCATCACGACAGCTTGCTCGGCTTCGGCTAAGAACGAAACATATTTTGGTAAGACGACTCCGCCGCGCGAAAACGTGCTGCGCTATGTGACAGGCGACGAGCCGGAATCTCTGGACCCGCAGGTCGGCACAGGGCAGCCCGAAGGGCGCATCTACATGGCGCTCTACGAAGGACTCGTCGAATACAATCCGAAGACGATGGAGCCGATTCCTGCCATCGCAGAGCGCTGGGATGTTAATAACGACTCTTCCGAGTTTGTCTTTCACCTGCGCAGGAATGCGCGCTGGTCAAACGGCGACCCTATCACCGCGAATGATTTTGTCTATAGTTTCCATCGCGGACTCTCGCCCGAATTTGCCGCGCGCAACGCCTATCTCGCCTACTACATAAAATACGCGCAGGCTTACAACGAAGGCGCGGTCTTTGTGCGCGACCCGCAGACGAATACTTTCCTGCTTGAAAAAGATTTTGTAGAAGCTGCTGCGGGCACTGTAACGCCTGCGCAGCCTTTGAGCCAGACGCCAACTGCGGAAGGCGCGGCTGAGTATAAACCAACGGAACAGGAGCAGCATCCTGATCCTGACACGGAGTTTCACAAGTTTATGCACACGCCTTCGCGCCTGACTTTACCCGCAGATGAGAAGGCGCGTGCCAAAGTGGTTGCGAAGAATCCTAAACTTCAAGCTGCGCTTAATGGAAAAGAGTTCGTCAAAATCGAAGGTAAAGACATCGGCATCGAAGCCGTTGACGATTACACGGTGCGTATCTCGCTCGTCCAATCCGCGCCATTCTTCGCGGGCTTGATGGCAAATCAGTTCTTCCATGTCGTGCCGCAAAAAACTATTGAGAAGTATGGAGAAGCATGGACGGACCCTGCGCACATCGTGACCAGCGGCCCGTTCAAAATGGAGACGTGGAAGCCTTACGACGTGCTGGTGGTGGCGCGCGACCCGATGTACTGGGATACGGCGAACGTGCGTCTCGACAAAATCTACTTCTACCCGATGGCTGACAATCCGACCATCATGAATCTCTACAAGGTTGGCGAAGTTGATGCTGTGCTCAATCACACCGTGCCGAACGCATGGCTCGAAGTGGTTAAGCCGAAGAAAGATTACATGGACGGGCGCGAAGCCGCGATTGATTACGTGCAGATTAACGTCCTCAGGCCGCCGATGAACGACGTGCGTGTGCGCAAGGCTTTCAACATGGCGATTGACAAAGATGCCTGGGCCAAGTGGCGAAAGATTGTTAAGCCTCTGACAGCCTTTTCGCCTGAAGGCATTTTCCCCGGCTACCCGCAGCCGAAAGGCGACGAGTTTGACCCTGAGAAAGCCAGACAGCTACTAGGGCAGGCAGGATTTCAAGTCACGAAGAAGGGCGACGGAAGTTTTGAATGCAAAAACTTTCCTGTGAGCGAAGTCGAGTACACATACAACACGCAGGAATCCAACAAGGCGATGGCCGAGTTTATGCAGGCGCAGTGGAAGCAGAATCTAGGCATCACCGTTCCTTTGAAGAACATGGAATGGAAGACGTTTCTCAAAGTGCGCTCCGGTCTGGAATACAAAGGCTTCACGCGCGGCGCATGGTCTGCGGATTACATGGACCCGTTCACGTTCCTGAATCTCTTCTACACGCCGGGCGGCGATAACGGCACGGGATGGTGGGATAAGAAGTTTGCAGACATGCTCGACGAAGCAAACCGCCAGCCCGATAACCAGAAGCGTTATGAGCTGCTGGCAAAGGCAGAGAAGTATATGCTCGACGCGCAACCCGTGATTCCGCTCGACACGGCGGCAGTCAACTGGGTCAAGAAGCCTTACGTCAAAGGCATGTATCCGAATCCCGGCTCGATGTTCCCCTGGAAGTTTGTCTATATCGAACGCGATCAATCGAAGTGGGATTACGGCACACCGAGTCTTGCGGAATAAAAGTGATGAGTAATGAGTAATGAGTGATGAGTAAAAGCATTTCTCTTATCACTCATCACTCATCACTCATTACTCATCACTGTTTTTGAGGTGCTCATGCTCAAATTCATCATTCGACGTTTAATCATCACTATTCCGATGGTGCTGATTGTCGTGACGCTGACGTGGGGATTGATCAGGCTTGCGCCCGGCAACTTTTATTCTGGGGAAAAGAAACTCCCGCCTGCGATTGAAAAGAACATACGCGAAAAGTATGGGCTGAATAAACCGTGGTACGTGCAGTATTGGAGGACGATGAAGGGGATTGTCGTGCTGGACTTCGGCAACTCGCTGAAGTACGAAGGGCAGCCCGTTAATAGCATTCTTGCGCGCTCGCTTCCTGTCTCTGCTTCGCTGGGGCTGCTCGCCTATCTGCTTGCGCTGATAGTTGGAATTACTGCCGGGTCAATCGCTGCCCTGAAGCAGAACTCATTCTGGGATTATGCTTCGATGGGATTGGCGATGCTCGGCATCTCAATCCCGAATTTCGTGCTGGGGCCGCTGCTCGTGCTGGTCTTTTCGCTCACGCTCTACTGGCTGCCGCCTTCGCGCTGGGCAGGCTTCCCGAGCGTGAATATGATCTTGCCTGTGCTGACGCTCTCGGCCATCTACATGGCCTATCTCGCACGCCTGACGCGCGCAGGGATGCTCGAAGTCCTGCGCTCCGATTATATCCGCACGGCGCGCGCCAAAGGTTTAAGCGAAGGTGAGGTTGTCGTGCGCCATGCGCTGCGCGGCGGGTTGATGCCAGTGGTTTCATACACAGGCCCGGCGCTGGCATTTCTTCTGACGGGCACTGTGGTCATCGAACGCATCTTCGCTCTTCCGGGTCTCGGAAACTATTTCATTCAAGCGTGCCTTAACCGTGACGAGCCGCTCATCATCGGTATCGTGGCTTTCATTGCCATCTCGCTGCTCTTTCTCAATCTGTTAGTTGACATTGCTTACGGCTACATTGATCCGCGCATAAGGTACTGACGCTATGAAGGACGAACGACCCGACGTTTTATCTGAGACGGAAGGAACTGAGCCAGCGTTTACACCTCTCGGCACGCCGCCTGAGCCGCCGATTCACTCGCGCCGTGGCGACATCATACACACTTCGCCCGAACTCGCAGTTGGCGAAGGCGACGTGCGCTCTGCCGAGAGCGGCGCAGAAGTTGTCGCAGGAACTTCTCTCTGGAAAGATGCCTGGCGCAGGCTTTTGAAAAATAAGCTGGCAGTCTTCGGCCTCGTTGTGGTCGTTCTCATCACGCTCATCTCCATCATCGGTCCTCCCATCATCAAAGCAACGACAGGTTATACTTACGATTACATTCCGAAAGATGTCACTCAAATTAAATCGCTCCCGCCCTTCACCTCTTCCGAGGGCGCGTTCTCATGGACGCATCCGATGGGGACAGACAACGCGGGGCGCGACATCCTTGCGCGCGTGTTGCTTGGCGGGCGCATCTCTTTGATGGTTGGAGTTATCTCGACCATCGTTTCGCTCATCATCGGCGTCAGCTACGGCGCAACCGCAGGCTACCTCGGCGGCAAAGTTGATAACGTGATGATGCGAATTGTTGATGTGCTCTATTCGCTGCCTTACATCATTATCGTGATCGTGCTGCTCGCAATGTTCGGAGGGCAATCGCCGTTCGGCCAGTTGATTCTGCTCTTCATCGCGCTCGGCTCAGTCTCGTGGCTGACGATGGCGCGCATCGTGCGAGGGCAAGTCATCTCGCTCAAGAATCAGGAGTTTGTGCTGGCCGCGAGAGCGACGGGCGTTTCAACTGCCAAAATAATTTTCCGGCATCTTGTGCCGAACACGCTCGGCCCCGTCATTGTCTATGCGACGCTGACGATTCCATCCGTGATGCTGACCGAGGCGTTTCTTTCATTCTTAGGTTTCGGCGTGCAAGCCCCGCTCGCCTCATGGGGCAGCCTCGCCTCGGACGGAATACAAAACATCGCAATCTATCCCTGGCAACTTATTTTTCCGGGCGTGACGATGGCCCTGACGCTCTTCTCCCTCAATTTTCTCGGTGACGGATTGCGCGACGCTCTCGATCCACAAATGAGAAAGGTGTGATAAAGAAAGTGATGAGTGATGAGTGATGAGTAATGAGTTAAAAGCGCTCTGCTCATCACTCATTACTCATCACTCATCACTTCTTTAATCTTATGAGTCAGAACGGAACATTACTATCGGTCAAAGACCTGCGAACCTATTTTCAAACTGAAGATGGGATGGTGAAGGCCGTTGACGGAATTGATTTTGATTTGGAGCGCGGCGAGACGCTGGGGATAGTCGGCGAGTCGGGTTCGGGAAAGTCCGTCACAAATCTTTCCATCATTCGCTTGATTCCAAATCCGCCGGGCAAGATTGTTTCGGGCGAAATTCTTTTTAACGGTCAGGACATACTTGCGCTGCCGCAGGCGGAAGTCAGAAAGATCAGGGGCAAGCGCATCGCCATGATTTTTCAAGACCCTATGACTTCGCTCAATCCTTTCATGCGCATCTCAAGACAGTTGATGGAGCTAACGCAACTGCATCTGGGTTACACGAAAGAGCAAGCCTACGAGCACGCGATAAAGATGTTGGAGACGGTCGGCATTCCTGAAGCGCGCTCTCGTGTTGACAGCTATCCGCATGAATTTTCCGGCGGGATGCGTCAGCGCGTGATGATTGCGATGGCGCTCTCGTGCGAGCCTGAGCTTTTGATTGCGGATGAGCCAACCACCGCACTCGATGTCACCATACAGGCACAGATTCTCGAACTCATCAAAAAACTGAAACAGGAAACAGGCACGAGCGTCATTCTCATCACGCACGATCTGGGCGTCGTCGCAGGCATGACAGACCACATCATCGTGATGTACGCGGGAAAAGTTTTTGAGCAGGCGCGTACGAAAGAGCTTTTCTCGTGTCCGGGCAATCCGTACACGAAAGGCTTGCTGCGCTCTGTTCCAGACCCGACTTCAGAGCAGGGCGCGCTCTATCAAATTCCCGGACTCCCGCCGGATGTCGCGCATCTTCCGCCCGGTTGTCCTTTCGCGCCGCGTTGCGAACGCGCAGAAGATATTTGCAGGCGCGAGTTTCCACCCTTTGTCGAACTGACGAGCGACCATCATTCGCTCTGCCACTTTGCAGAAGAGGTCTATGCTGCCTCCTGCACAGAGCGCGACGCGAGGGAAGCAAAAAATATTTCAGCCACATCAGCCCCAACGGATTTTCAAACGCCAACTGGTAACGTCTGAGAAAAGATGAGCGCAATTCCAATTCAACCTGCAAACACAGGGATGCCGCCTCCGCTTGAGCGCGGCGAGAGTGAGCCTCTGATTGCCATACGCGATCTCAAGGTTCATTTCGATCTGGGCGGCGGCACTGCGTGGGACAAGCTTGTCGGCGGCAGCCCAGTGAAGCGCGTGGTCAAGGCTGTTGACGGCGTGACGATTGATATTTATCCGGGCGAGACGCTCGGCCTTGTCGGCGAATCGGGTTGCGGCAAATCAACGCTTGGCCGCGCGCTGCTTCGCTTGACTGAGCCAACGGGCGGGCAAGTGCTCTTTCGCGGCAAAGACCTCGCGCATCTCTCCATGAGAGAAATGCGCGAGCAGCGACGTTACCTTCAGATGATCTTTCAAGACCCTTACGCGTCACTCAATCCGCGCATGACTGTGGGCCAGATTATCGGCGAGCCGCTTGATACATTTAACCTCGCAGGCGGCAGGGAAGCCGAACGGCGCGTGAAAGAGTTGATGGAGACAGTCGGCCTCAGCCCGCGTTTCATCAAACGCTATCCGCACGAATTTTCCGGCGGCCAGCGTCAACGCATCGGCATCGCACGCGCGCTCGCGGTTGACCCTGACTTCATCGTTGCTGACGAGCCTATCTCCGCGCTCGACGTTTCCATACAGGCCCAGATTATGAACCTGATGGAGAAGCTTCAACGTCAAAAGAATCTAACCTATCTTTTCATCTCGCACGACCTGCGCGCGATTCGCCACGTCTCTGATCGTGTCGCAGTGATGTATCTGGGCAAGCTTGTCGAAATCGCCGGTGCGAAGATTATCTACGACGAGCCTCTGATGCCGTACACGAAGGCTCTTATCTCGGCAGTGCCTGTGCCTGATCCTTTGATAGAAGCGACGCGCCAGCGCATCGTGCTTGAAGGCGATGTGCCGTCGCCGATTAACCCTCCTTCCGGTTGCCGCTTTCATACGCGTTGCCCGTATGCGATTCAAGCCTGCAAAGAGGTTGTGCCGCCGCTTGCGGAGATTAAGCCCAACCATTTCGCCGCCTGCATACGCATTAGCCCCGAACAACCTGACATTGACAGGGTTGCTCCCGGCGACGCTCCGGGCCTGCGTGACGCTCAGCGCGTCATTGCTTCTTGAAAACGGCAGGGAATTAGTCGTTTAACAAAGCTGTGAACTTGTTGGAGCGCGTATCAGTCTGCAACGAAACGGCAAGCTGCATATAAGGAAATTGGCTTGTATCTTTGCTGCCCAGACCTTTATACTGCTTATCGGGAATGCGCCCCTGTTGAGAGCCTCCCGATCATGTCATTAAGAGATGCGCGTGCGGGTGCATCGCAGATTCTCAAGACGCAGACCTAGCCCTCCAAGCCGCACTTCGGACGAGACAAAAATTGATCAGCCCAACGATGGAAAAATCGTCTGCGCCCAGACGCGACCACGATCATAAGCCGACTGCCAAGCCGCCGAAATGCCCAGACGGTTGGACAGATGTGCAGGCTTCGCTCGCGGCTGCAAACGGTCTCTCCATCCTCTTAGTTGCGGGACATCAACCGCCCGCCCTTGCCGTCTCAAACAACAACTCCATCTGTCAGGCGTTTCAATCTTCGCCCGACTACGTGCAACTCTGCGACCCATTCTGCGGCAAAGCTTACGAGCGCGCGTTGGATGCTGGCGGGCCGACTCACTATCGTTGTCATGCCGGTTTGCACTGCGTCGCTACGCCCGTAGAGCTTGGCGCAGGACGCAAGCTCGCCGTCATCGCCGGACGCTCCTTTATCACCAGCGCAGACTATCGCGCGCTCGCCGAACGCTTCCGCGCAGGCGACCTGCAAGACCTGCTCTCCGAAGAACTCTTCCACAATGTCATCTTTGCCGCGCGCCGCGACCTCGATAGATTGGCAAGCGAGATTACAAACGCTGCTGCGGACTTTGAGCGAACGGGCGGTCGCGTTGAAACGGTCAAGAATTTGAGAGGACCAAAAGCTTCCTCTTCCGTCTCTGCCGCGACCGAGACTCCCGCAACTTCGCAAGCGAACGAAACATCTTCGACAGCAACGCCTTCATCTACAATCACAGGGGACGCGTCTTCTTTGAGAGAAGATGAGAAGATTGCTAAAACAACTTCTCATCCTTTTACTCTTGACCCCGCATTCGTCGAAGCCTGCGCTGCCACGCTCGATGTGTTTGCGGAAAAGCATGGCTTCAATTCAATCGCTCTGCTGCTGCACGAGAAGGCGCAGTTTGTCCCGACTTATCTGACTGGAAAATTCAAAGCGCAAACTGTTCATATAGAGATTGGGCCAAAGGATGCGCGGCTTGCGCTCACTGCGAAGGCCGGAGCATCGCTCGCGCTGCGTGAGAACGGCGAAGGCTACAAGATCATCGGCACTATGTCTTCCGGTAAGAACGCAGAGCAGGCGCGCGACGCGGAGCTTTTTCCGCTCGTCGTAGGCGATGAGATTAAGGCCGTGTTCTTGATTGGCGAGCCTGTGGTTTCGGAAGAGAAGCGCAACGTCGTTTCAAAATTCTGCCGCGACATTGCGCTCCCGATTGAAGTCCTACGCTTGCGCGGAGAGTTGGACCAGCGCACGCGCTTTACAAATTCGCTGCGGAGCTTTGTCGAGACAGTCAATGCCGTTGACCCTGCGGAAGTGTATCGCACGCTCCTGCGACAATCCGCCGCGCTGCTGCACGCCGAGCGCGGCTCGCTCCTGCTCTTTGACGAAGCCTCAAACGAGCTTTCGGTTAAAGCTGCGATAGGCCCGCGCGCTGAGATTGCAAAAGATGCGCGCATACGTCTCGGCGAAAGCATCTCAGGCGCAGTGATGCGCGAAGGCCGCCCGCTCGTCGTTCACGATCTGGAAAGCGCAGGCCAGGCTCCTGCGCCCGCTGATCGTCTCTACAAGACAAAATCTTTCATCAGCTATCCGATTATGATTGGCGGGCGCAAGGTGGGCGTGCTCAACGTGACGGATAAGAGCGGCGGCGGAGCGTATGACGAAATTGATTTGAACCTGCTTGAGACGTTTGCGCCGCAGCTTGCTCTCGCGCTTGACCGCGCAGACTGGCAGGAGAAGGCCACGCAGTTTCAGTTAATGTCCATCACGGACCCGCTCACAGGCTTGCTTAATCGCCGCTATCTTGAAGAGCGTCTCTCGGAAGAGTTGAGCCGCTCGAAGCGGCATCAATATCCGATGAGCTTTATGATGATTGATATTGACAACTTCAAGATGTACAACGATCTCAACGGCCATCAGGCGGGCGATCAGGCTCTGGACCTGACGGCGCAGGCTTTGAAATCCGCGCTGCGCTCGGCAGATGTGGCGGCCCGCTACGGCGGCGAAGAGTTCTGCATCCTGCTTCCGCAAACTTCGCTCGATGAAGCCAACGTGATTGCGGAGCGCATCCGAAACAAGGTTGCCGAAACCCTGTATCCGCATGGCAAGACTCAAAAGCTCGGCACCGTCACCGTGAGCATTGGTCTCTCCGCCTACACCAGCGCGCTCGAAAATCCCGCCGCCATCATCGGAGCGGCTGACCGCGCCCTCTACGAAGCGAAGAGCGTTGGCAAGAACTGCGTGCGCGCATTTCTCGATACGCCGGAAGCTTCCGACCCGACCAGAGATGACAAGGAAGAAGCTCGCTAACAATCCAACGGAGCGTCGCATACTCGGGCGCGTTGATCGTGAAGAGTTCGTTGGCCGCGCCAGCGAGCTTGAGAGGATTGTGCGCGTCGCTTCAAACGGGGAAGAGACGCGCGGCCTACTGTTGCTGCTTGCTCCGACTGCCGGAGTCTCGGAGCTAATGCGTCAAGCTTACGACGACCTCTTCAACGCCCGTGCTGAAACCGTCCCCATCTATTTCCAAATCTCGCGCAACGATCAAACCTCTGTCGGCGCAGCGCGCCAGTTTCTGCACACTTTTCTCAAACAGCTTGTCGCCTTTCGCCGCAACGACCCGAAGCTTGTTGATGCCGCGCTCACAACGAATGACTTGTTGGAGCTTGCCGCGCCGTCTGATTACGAATGGATGGAGCGGCTGCTGGAAATTGCGGGAAGAGACGGAAGCGTTACAGACGAGCTGGATTTTGTGCGGCTCTGTTTCAGCGCGCCGCAGAGAGCCGCCGCGCAGGGCACGCGCATCTTCACCATGCTCGACGGCGTTCAGCTTGCAGAGCATTTGAAGGGTGATGTTTTTCTGGCGGGCGAAGTGGCTCACATCTTCACGCAATCGAACATGAAGTTTGCGCTGGCGGGGCTGCGTCGGCAGATTCTCGATGTCGTACACGATGCCGGGAGCTATTTTGATAATTTAGAGATCATACATCTCGAACGCCTCAACAACGCGGACGCGCGCTCGCTGGTCCAGCACGTTGCGCGTCGCCAGAGCGTTGCCTTGAACGACCAGACCGCAGACCTCATCGTGCAGCAATTTCAGGGAAGCCCTTTCTTCATCACTTCGCTCGTTCAAACTGCGAGAGAGAGAAACATTCCGTTGACGAGCTTCGTCAACTGCCAGCAGCTTTATGTTGACGAGTTGATGGGCGGGCGCATCAGTCGCCACTTCAACGGCGTGTTGGAAGAGATTGCGCCTCTGCTTTCAAAACGTCGCGCACTGGTGCGCCTGCTTTATGAATCATCTGTGAGCGTTGACGGCAAAGCTCCTCTGGAAGTCTGGCGCAAGCGGCTCGATTTAGATGCGGAGCAGTTTCAAAAGATGACGCAGGCTCTGCACAGGCACGAGCTTGTGAGTCTCAACGCAAACTATCTGAGCGTTGGCAAAGAGTATCCTGTGTGGAGCGATTATCTTCACACGCGCTACCGTTTGGAAGTAGCTATCGAGCCGCGCGCTCTCGTCGTTGCCGAAACCTTGCTGGAAGTTTTGAAGCGTGCGCCGCAGACGATGGCGCGGCATTACAGGCGCGAGGCCGCGCTCGGTCTGCGCCAGCTTCTCTCACGCTTCAACGATCAGAGCGTGCCCGCGAGCCTGATGCACTATGACCGCTTCAGCCGCGCGTACAAAGGCGTCATGCTCGATGAGATTAATGCTGGCCTCGATGCGGAGACAGACCTTGTGCGCCTGCCGCAGATTGTTCACGTAGCAAGCTGCGCGGCTTTCCACCAGCAGGCACAGCAGTTCTGTGAAGAAGAGCGTTGCGCCATCGCGCACGGCTTTGACGCAGGCAATTACGCGGACGCAAACGAAGTGGTCTGGATTACGGCAGAGATTGAATCCAAGCTCGAAGCCGGACGCGGCATCACTGAAATGTGGTGTGATCGTTTGCAGAGCCTTGCGCGTTCGTGCGGTTTTGGCCGCGTGAAACTGTGGCTCGTCGCGCCGGAAGGTTTTTCGATAGAAGCAAACGAGCTATTAGCCGAGCGCGACGCTTATGGCTCAAGCCGCCAGCAGCTAGAGCTTCTCACCTCGCGGCTTAATGCTGAAAAGATTTCAACCGAAGGGGAAGAAAACGGGCCGGACGAGTTTGAGCTTGTGATCCCGATGGGCGACGATACGGAGCTGATTGCCGCGAGCACTGTTGACCAGATTGCGCGCCGCGTTGACTTTCAACCCGAAGCGATTAATCAAATCAAGACGGCTCTCGTCGAGGCTTGCATCAACGCTTCGGAGCACAGTCTCAGCCCCGACCGAAAAATATATCAACGCTTTCGCGTGGAAAGTGATAAATTAGTAGTCACGGTATCCAGCCGGGGAGTTGTCCCGCTTGCTTCTAACGGACAAAACGGCGGTCAGGCCAGCTCCCAACCCGACAAAAATGGAGAGCAGGACTCTGCGCGTGAGCGGCGCGGGTGGGGACTCAAGCTGATTCGTTCTTTGATGGACGAAGTAGAGTTTGAGCGCGTTGATGACGGCACGCGACTGCGTATGACTAAATATCTACGCAAGCAGTAACCAGACGAACAACAGGGTACAGAGGCCCAGAGAAGCTCAAAGATTAAGAGACGACATTTCGTTTTTCTCCCCCTTTTGCTTTTTAAGATTATCTTTCTGTCTTTCTCAGTGTCTCTGCAATTAAATACAGTTGCGGTAATCATCACGCAGTTGCAAGACAAACGTAACTATCGTCTCTAAGATTTTTCCGGCATTCTTGTTTTAAGTAGGTAAGAGGGGAACTTACTGAAATGGCAGAATCAATCTTGGCCGCGCCTGTGCGCTCGCGCTGCATCGGGGAGATGGCAGTAGTTTATGCCAGCGAGTATCTCAACAAGTTGAGCGGAGAATTTATCGAGCGCGAGTGCAAGCGTCAGTTAGAGCAGGGCTGCCGCGCGCTCGTCGTCAGCTTCAGAGACACGGAGCTGGTCAACAGCATCGGGGTCTCGATTCTTCTGGGCGTCATTGACGCAGCCGAAAGGACGGGCGCGCAGCTTGTCTTCTCGGATGTCAATAATCAAACGGTGCAACTCTTCGAGATGCTCGGCCTCACGCGCCATGTCGCTCTGGCAAAGGACGAGCAGGAAGCTCTGGACACTTTGACTGAATTCTCCGTGCCGAATCCCGCAGGGCATTAGGGACCGTGAGAACGATGCAAGAGTCAACGCAAAAGCTGGTTCACACGTTTGCCGCGCTCGCAGATTTGGGGCAGGAGATTGCCGACACGAGCGATTTCGAGGAGATGGTGCGCGCCTCTCTGCATCTGCTGCTCGGCACGCTCGCCATACGTCGCGGCGCAGTCGCAGAGTTTGACAGGCAAGCTACCGTCTTGAAGTTTGTCGCGGCGCGCGGGCTTGGCGACGAGCCGCCGGAAAATCTTCCGCTTGAATCCGAAGACATCGAAGGTCTGCTCAGTCTTGGTCTCTGCGGCATCATGCTCGAAGACGAAACTCCCGCCTTCGCCCGTTTTGTTTCCCGCAAAAGGCAACTGCTTGATTCACTCCAGATCGAACTCATCGTTCCGCTCGTCGTCAGAAATGATTTGACGGGCCTTGTGCTGCTTGGCGGCAAGGCGAGCGGTGAACCGTTCACGGAAGATGATCGTGACGTTGTTTGCTCAATGTCACGCCACATCGGTGTCGGCATCCACACGCAGCGACTCTTGAAAGAGTTGGAGCAACAGGTCGAGCGCAATCGCCAACTCTACGAAGGCATACGCGCCATCTACAGCGACACCGTGCGCGCGTTTGCGGCGGCGATTGATATTAAAGACAAGTACACGCAGGGACACTCCGAGCGCGTAGGCAAATACAGCGAGGTCATCGCGCGCGAGATGGGTTGGAGCGATGAAGAGGTTGAAGGCATTGCTGTCGCAGGCTATCTGCACGACATCGGCAAACTCGTCGTCGAGCGCGACATCATCAACGCGCCTTACCGCATTGACGCCAAGCAATCAAGCGAACTCAATCGCCACCCCGCCGCAGGCTACGAGATTCTCAAGCCGATTCACCACCCTTACGCAGACATCCCCTTGAGCGCGCGTTACCATCACGAACGCCCTGACGGGCGCGGCTACCCTGACGGCCTAACCGCCAACCAGATTCCCATCGGAGCCAAGATTGTTGCGCTCGCAGATTCTTTCGATGCAATGACGACAGACCGGCCCTACAAAAAACGTCGCACCTTTGAAGAAGTCGTAGAAGATTTTCGACGTAACACGGGCAAGCAATTCGACCCCGTTGTCGTCATAGCCTTCTGCCGCGCGCTGCTCAAAGAGATCAACGGAGAAACAAAACCGCGCCGCATCATCAAGCTCCTTGGCCGCGACTATATCGAAGCCGAGCGAATGACACCGCTCCTCGCAAACTTAATCACAGACCTCGAATCCGGCATGTACTTGTCTGCGGCTGGTACTGCATAGAAGGGTTAAGGCTAAAAAACCAGAGTTATAGATTACGAGCTGTAAATTGTAACTTCCCCACTTAAAATTCAAACTCTCACGCCCGAAATTGTAACTTTGCGTCTGTAATTCTTAGCTTTGTGTGTTGAAATTGCGACATTGCACGTGGAATGGCGTTGCCTGAGAACTGGGAATTTAGAGCGACGTTTCGGGCAGACGGCATACATTGCGGGCAGCATTGCTATTTGCCCGCAACGTCCGTTTAACGATTCACGCACACCAAGCATAATAGTTCTGTTATACACGACTATTGACATCCATCTGAAGCGGGAATATCTTTCGTGCGTCTGATCCTTGCGCATCCTGCTAATGAGTGCCTTTCCTCGTTAGCCTCATGTCTCTGAGCGGCAAAAGTCGGTATAGAGAGAATTAGACCGCACGTAGCGGTATTTCTCATTTAGGGCGACTGCGGTCTAATTAGTCATATAGCGTTGAATTACCGCACCATGCGGTCTAATTATAGCTATGCCTCAATTTGAATGATAAAAAGCTAGGAGGATGTCATGACTCACCTAAGACTTCGAGTGAAGGGCTTATCTACCGAGCAGTGGTTGCAATATTATGAGAAGGAATTAGCTGCTTCTGGTGTTGTTGATAAAGTTGAACTCAAACAACCGAAAAAAGGTACGGGACTAGCTGCGCTGGATCCACAAGTTTTATCAGCTATAATTCAAGGCGGGGCGACAATAGTTGGGGCTGCACTAACCGCATTTATAGCGGCTTACGTCGTTCTAAAGACATCAGACCGAAAACCTAATGAACCTGCGCTTCAGATCAATGTTACGCTTCAATTATCCAGTGAAACCCGATACCTAACAATCGGCCCCGAACACCTTGGAAAACTGGGAAAGGTTCTATCGGAGACCGCTGATGATTTTCAGCAGATTCGAGAGGTATCTATTACGGAGAACAAATATGAATAGGCTACCTCCGATTATCGAGGGCGCGCATGGAATCACAAATCTAATCACGTGGATTATCTTTGTGCGTGAAGACTGGGATTTTATCTCGAAGACATTAGACGGCAGGGGGACTGACAGCCAGCGCTCATTTGAGCTAGTACTAACCCTAAATCACGAAACAGTTCACTTCCTCCAAGGATTGACTACAGCTTTTACATATGGAGTCTCAATTAATTTTTGGGATTTGTTTCGGAATTTGGCTTCCGTTTGTAAGCAAGACCAGCTTCATGAAAGGAACCTTCAAAACTTCCAACAATCATTTAAGAACTTCAATAATCAGTTCTTGAGTACGTCTGATGGTCTATCAACGTTAGACCTTTTGGAGTCTATGGCAGTAACCGAGGCATTTCGGGCAACATCAACAGATATAAGTACGTCTACATTTCTCAGTCATATTGAATATTACTTCCCGGAGCAGGATTCGGTTTATCGGAAGACAATCGACATTGTCCGCAGCCGATTTGGTAGCGAGGCTGCGTTCAACTTAACTCCCAAGTTATGTTTTATTGCCTTAAATGGTGATACCCCTGCAAAGAATTTTTGGCTAATGCTCGATAGACTTAAAGAGGCAGATAGAAATGAGGTTGCGCGTTGGTCTGCTATAGAGCTATCCAAGTTCTTTGAGATGCCGCATGAGGATTACTTCATCAATAGGATTTCAGAGATACCACAGTCTTATATCCATCCAATATTAAGTCCATATCTAGAATTGCTAAAAAATATATGGTCAGCAGATGAGCGAGTGGAATTTGCTGCAATGCCAGGCAAGAAGCTCAGAGAGATTAAAACAAACGATCCTGTGATGCAGCAGATTCTGCCTCCATTGATCGCAGCTAGTGGGGGGCGTGGGATGCCTCTCGGACTGGCTGCTAGTTGGGAGCGAGAGCGGGTTTACTCTGTCATTGCTGTGACAGCATTAATGGGAACTTCTGAACGTTTAGTTGCTGAAGGCCGGCCCTATCACCCGTGCCCTCACATAGAATGCCCCGTTCATGAAACAGCCTTGTGTCATGCGATGTATCCTCCTTCTATGGCCGTGCCATGGGAAGACTGTAATTACCATATTATCCTACCAAGTATATTTGGCAAGAAACCGAACGAGCTAATGGAACTAAGAAAGAAAAGTGGACTAAAAGATTAGTGCCAGCGGAGGCATAACAACTCATTCAACCGAGAGCTTTTTGTCTTTCTGTTTCTATTTCGGCTGGATGCGCAGGATGAAGCTACAGATTGAAATCTTGTCGTCGGGTGTCACGGCGATGCGTTCTTCTCTTGGAATCTCACGCCCGTTGATTGAGGTGGTGTTTCTTCCTTTAGACGTGAGCCAGTAGCGGCCTTCATCGTCCAGCGTGAGGACTGCATGAACGCGGCTGACTTCGGGATCGCCTTTGATTGGCAGATCAACTTTGACGGATTTCGAGCCGCGACCGATGGTAATTTCAGGATTCATAATTGGAACGACGGATTGACGCACGTTGTCGCGCCAGATTTCGACGTTGAAGAATTCCGTGGGGCGCGGGCGGACGACAGTTTGCTCGCCTTCGGTCGGCTCTGTCTGAGAGGTGTCGGGTTCCTCCATCGCATTCGTGGTCGCGCCGACGGAAGAGCGCGTGGCGGGGCGAACGGTCACCTGCGTGTGGCCTGTCTCTGTTTCGTCCCAGACAGGTTGAACGCGAAACTCGCCCTTGTTGAGCGTGCCGTCAACTCTTAGCTCGACGGCGAAAGATTTGGTGGCGAGTTGGGTTGAGCCGCTCAACTCGCGCGCTCGCTCTGAGAGTACGTGAAAGAGTCCCTGTTCCAGCCCGCGTCGTTTGTCGCCCTGCCAGTCTTTATCATCATTGGAGCTGAGATAGATGATGTACTCGCGCGGAATGTAGGTCGGGCCGCCGGGCGGGGTGAACATCTCGCGCTGCATGACGGCTTCGACTTCGCGCGCCACCTTGACTAAAAACTCTTCCCAGACGCGGCGCGGGCGAGCCTGTTCGTCCGCCGCTTCCAGAGGATCGTTCGCGCCCTCGCCATCAATCCAACGCCTGATGGATTCAATTAAACCCACTTCGCTCTCCTCTCAAATAAAAGCTGTCAGTAGTCCGTTGTCCGTTGTTCGTGTTTGCCAAGACGGACGACTAAAGATAAAGCATTCAAGATTCCTAAGACTCAAAACAACTGACAACGGACTACTGACAGCTTTTAATCAAACTTGATAAATTTTTTATTAATCCAGCCGCGATCAGATGAGTCCGGGTCATCTTTTTCGCGTCCGTGTTGTAAGACCTGTATCTCGCACCAGTTATTATTCACGCTCAGGACTTTTATGCGCGAGCCTTCTTCCGCGAGGCCCACAGCAGAATTATTGAGACCCGGCCCGCCGCGCAAGTTTACATCAGTCTGGATGATTGTGCCCTGTTGACCGACGAGATTGGGCGGCGGCGGCGCGGTGACTTGAGGCGTGCTGGTTCGCGTGGGCCACTTGGTCTGAATGTACTTGTGTGTGGCGAGCAGCATTCCTGAGAACGCGAGTAGAAGTCCGAAGGCGATGGTGATGCGCGTGCTGCGTTTTGCCACAGGAGAGACGGGTGGCGACACAGCCTCAAGCTCTTTTCTCTTCTTCTTTTGCGGCGTATCCGGCATCGCGTTGATAATCTCGCGCGCGGGTTGGGTTCTGTTCCGCTCCATTTGCAGCGACGGCTCGCCGCTTGTGACAGGCACGACGATGCGCGGGCGGATTTGCCCGTGCGCTGTATGAACAGGAGACCTCTCTTTATTTCTTGTTGAGTCAAAGCGTGGAAGCGGCGGCGCGCTCGGCACAGTCTCTTTGACGCCTTGCAATTCGGGTGAGACGCGCGGATGCACTTCCGTCTCGGCTTGAGGATCAAGCGGACGTGTCGGAGGCAGCGCAGCGTCTGCCAGATCAGCCCAGAAATCTTCTACCGTTTGATAACGCTCGGAAGCGTGCGTCGCTGTGGCGCGCTGCAAAACTCTCAGCACGGACGATGCCCACGACTTGTCAGAGATTGATTCGGGAAGCTCCGTAATCGCGTTATGCGCAAAGCGGCGCGGCGGCTCTCCGGCAAGCATCGTGTAAGCGGTCTTAGCCAGCGAATAGATGTCTGCGGCGGGCGTCAGATGAGGCAGCGAGTTTAAAGCTGAAGGATCGAGCGGGCCTGTTTGCACAAGCGGATTGTGTTCGGGCGCGGCATAGATGTTTGTGCCGACGCGCGTGATTGCGCCTTCGGTGGCGTCGAGTTTGGCAACTCCGAAATCGGAAATCTTGACGGTCTCGCCGTCTGCCGTGAGCAGCAGGTTCTGCGGCTTGATGTCTCTGTGTATGACGCCGTTGGCGTGCGCGTGCGCGAGACCCGCGCAGACCTGTTCGAGATAAAAGAGCGCGCGTTCCAAAGTCAGAGGATTGTGGCGGCAGCGCGCGGCGAGTTCGCCGCCGGGCATGTATTCGAGTACGAGGTAGTGAAAGGTTGTGTCAGCCAGATCAATCGCAGTGCCGTGACCGAGGCGGCTGATGATGTTCGGGTGGCGCACGCGATCAAGGGCAATCGCTTCGTTCTGAAAATTTTCAATCAGCGTGCGCTCAAGGTCTGTGTCGGGGTCGCCTTGCAGATAGACGTTGAGCGATTTGATCACGACGAGGTGAGGCGAGCCTTCTGTGGCGGCGCGATCACGCGCAACATAGATTTCAGCATAGCTGCCGCGCCCAAGGCAGTCCTGAATATCGTAGCGGCCATCGAGCCTGCACTGTTGAAGTTTAAGTTCCCTCATCCGTTTAATACATCAGGGGGAAAAGGGGAAGAGGGGAAGAGGGTCAAAGGTGAAGACAAGCGGCTCTTGCTCTTTCCTTTTCCCCTTTTAACCATTTCCCCTTTTCCCCTTTCTTATCTCTCGCGTTTGACTCAACATTTTGCCAGGGTCTTAGATGCAACTAATCTTGCGAAGGCTGTAGCCCTGTCGGCGCTCTCGACTCTGACGCGCCCGCAGCGCCATCGCTCACGGCCTGCGTTGAAGTTGCCTTGTCGCTCTTCTCCATTAATTGATGAAGTGAGTCGGAAGATTTCGTCCTGGCGGCGGGGTTGTTTGACAGAAGCGCAGCCGAAGCACGCGCAAACTGAGCTTCGACTTTAAGCTGTGTGCGCTCGCCCGGCTTAAGCT
>JBAWGU010000827.1:0-3605 GCA_049593215.1 Pyrinomonadaceae bacterium | reverse complement strand
CAACATTGGGCCTCAGAAGTCGAATTTTCCTCCTCTGAGGCCCAATGCTGGCCTTCAGAGGTCGAGTTTTGAGCCTTTTTGCTCGAAACTCCGTGCTCTGAGCCTGAACCTTTGAGCAAAAAGGCTGAAATTCCTTGATTTACTCTCAAACTGTGAAGTCAGAAAGGACAGACGCCAGATGAAGAATAGAAACCCTTACGCCAAATTAGACCGCATCATTAAAGTGATGCGCGTGCAAGACATTGAAGTGAAACTCAAACACGCGCAGGAAGATTATGAGCGGGAAGCGGCTGAACTCGCTAAGATGACCGAACAAGTAGCGAAAGGACTCGACCCTCTCATGCGTGAAAAATACAAGGACGATCCAGAAAAGCTCGCCGAGTGGGAAGAGATTATGCACGACTACGAGAGTATTGAAGAAGATGATGAAGATGAACATGAGAGTACATCTTTACCGAAAGAATGATTAACTATAATCTCAGATCGACTCCCACGATAAGGAAGACTTATATGAGCAAAAGAAAACAGTCTCAGATAGCTTTGAGCATTGAAGTAGGCGATGCGCTGCAATTCAAAGCTGATGTGCTGGCTTTAAAATATGCGCAAGCTTTCTATGGTGTAGATGAAGCAGTTGCCCTACGTTTATCTGTTGAATATGACGATCTAGTTTCATTACTTCCTAAAATATCTGGCTTCCGCCTATTGCTATCAAAAGATGCGATTGCAGCGAATTCTGTATTATTTGTCGGTGTTAAGCCTCTGCGCCAATTTGGTTACCAAGAGATCCGAGAATTTGGGCGGAAGGTTCTCATTTCTTTGGCTGGTGCTGCCCCTAAGACTAGCCATCTTTGCCTAACAATTCACGGACCGGGATACGGACTAGATGAAACTGAGGCATTTGAATCAGAGATTGCCGGTCTGCTTGACGCTATCAAAAGTGGAGATTTTCCAGAGGAACTACAACGTATCACAATAATTGAAAGAAACGTTGCCAGAGCAGACCGTTTGAGCGAAGTCCTGACCCGCTTATTGCCAAATGGTCTTGTTGAAGTTGATCGAGCAGGTGAAATAATAGAGCTAGGAGATAAGGCAACGGAACGCTTGCGTTACGTTGGTTATGCCTCAGAAAGTAAGCGACATATATTCGTTGCTATGCCTTTTGCCGATGAGATGGATGACATTTTCCACTATGGGATACAAGGGGCTGTCCATGCAGCAGGTTTCTTGTGTGAACGGGCAGATTTATCAACTTTCACTGGCGACGTAATGGAGTGGGTAAAGAAACGCATCACAAGCTCTGCATTAGTTATTGCAGATCTCTCAACTGCTAATCCAAACGTATATTTAGAAGTCGGCTTCGCTTGGGGTTGCGGTCGTCCAACAGTTTTATTGTGCCGTGATGTTGCAGAGTTAAAGTTTGATGTTAAGAGCCAACGATGCCTACAATATAAAAAGATACAGGACTTGGAAGAAGTTCTCAGAAAAGAGTTAGAGACTTTGCGGAATAATTTAGCTAACTGACCCGATTTGAGCGCAGCAATCCACATCCAACAAGTGACTTGAGCCTTCTACCGATAGTATTTTTTCTTTTGTCCTCTGAATCAACCAATTTCTCCGAGCTATCCTTTTCCTCCATCTTATGTGCTGCCCTGACCATGATTCTTTCAATTCAAATAACCCTTCCGTAGAAAAGTGAATTGACCCGTGAGCCGATTCGCGTTATTAGTCATCTGAGTTAGAGCGCAGTGGATTGGAGCTTACCCTCGTATGAGCGATGATTCCCACGAATTCGCAGAGTTGATGCGGGTCTTTAAGGATTTGGATTTCGATGCCGTTTGCGAGAATTGCATGGGACGATGCTGTCACCTGCCGTGGCTGTCGAAGGAAGAGATTTATCTGGCTCATCAGTTTCCCGGCTCAACGAAATTTATCGGCGAGACGGCCTTTTTCATGGACCACAATAGATGTGTGTTTCTGGACCAGAAGGGAAAGTGCTCGATCTATGCTCAGAGGCCGCTCGATTGTCGCCTGTTCCCGCTCGACATCATAGAAGAAGACGGCGAGTACTACTGGTGCGTGTTTACGACCTGTCCCAACTGGCAGAAGATGAAGGAGCTTTTTGAGCCGCTCATCCCCGCGCTTGAGAAGAAAATCAACTCCTCGCTCTGGCATCAATTTCTAAAACAGATTGAGGTGACGAAAGAGGAATACCTTCCCTATAAGAGCGGGCAGTACGTCACCATCAGAAGATTCAACAGGAACTTCTCATAACATTCTGACCTCAGACTTTTCAAACTACTTCTATGGCTCCGGCAGAAATTCAGCAGACAGTCAACTGGGACTCTCCGAAACTTGAATTTTATCAAACGCGCAGGTGCGGCAAGGGTGTCAGGGCCAGAGAGGCCATCGCCAAAGGTGAGAGCATAGGAATCTTTGGCGGCCATATTGTGCCGCTCACTTTGAGAGCAACGCTGCCTGCCGGGTTGAAGCATTTCTATTTTCAGGTGAGCGACGAGTTGATCCTGACTCACATCTCATTCGAGCAGGTGCAGCACAGCAAGATTGAATTTATCAATCACTCGTGCGAACCGAACGTGGGTTTTAGCGGACAGATAGAGCTTGTTGCGATGAAAGACATTCAAGCTCAAGAGGCCGTCACATTCGATTATGCGATATGCACATCGGAGGCGGAATTCAGAATGGAATGTTTTTGCGGCGCTCCCGTGTGTCGCAAATATATCAGTGGAGACGATTGGAAAATCTCTGAGCTTCAGGAAAAGTACAGAGGCTTCTTTCAGCCATATCTGGAAAGAAAGATAAGTCAGAACCGCCGGGAAGAGCAAGGATGAAGGATGAAGTGGAATGAATGAATGACTAAGCTTGAATAGCTCTTCTTTCATCCTTCATCCTTCCGCCTTCATCCTTGCTCTTCCCGCTATCCTTTTCCTCAATCTCACGCTAAATTATTTGCAATGAGTGTTGAACCCGACACAGACGCTGCGACGGCTGATGGCAAAGATGGAATAGAAACTTCTCGCGGGCACGAAGACGCGAGCATCATCGCGGGTGAAGAGGATGTGCCTGTCGGCTCGATCACAGGCGAGTTCCCTGCCGAAGAGTCTGGCGAGCAGCGCGAGCGTGAAGCTGCGACGGGCAAACATGCTTTCTTAGTCGGCGCAGGCATCCTCATCAGCCGCATCGTCGGCCTTGTGCGCCAGAGAGTCTTTGCGCACTACTTCGGCATCTCTGACGCGGCGGGAGCATTCAATGCCGCCTTCAGGATTCCGAACTTTCTTCAAAACATCTTCGGCGAAGGCGCGCTCTCGGCCTCTTTCATTCCTGTCTATGCCCGGCTGCTTGCGAAAGACGATGAGCAGGAAGCAACACGCGTGGCGAGCGCAATACTTACGCTGCTGGCTCTCGTCACTTCCATCATCGTGCTCGCAGGAGTTCTCACCACACCACTTCTCATCACTTTGATTGCGCCGGGCTTTGAAGGCGAGACGCGAGAGTTGACGATTCGTCTGGTCAGAATATTTTTCCCCGGCGCGGGGCTGCTCGTGATGTCAGCATGGTGTCTCGGCGTGCTCAACAGCCACCGCCGT
>JBAWGU010000826.1:0-7095 GCA_049593215.1 Pyrinomonadaceae bacterium | reverse complement strand
ATGGTCAGGAGCACGAAGGCGAGGCGTCGGATTTGCCTGTCGTGAGCTTTAGCCTCAACTTCGGGAAGATCGAATGGGAGTACCGCGAGCAGCTATCATCCGGTGGTCTGCAAGGCCCCGTGCTGTTCAATTTTGACTTGCTGTCCGGTAGGTAGCAGGTCTTAGAGCCTGGTCTCCAAACTTTATTTGAAGCTTTGCGCGACACGCTTCGGTTGACGTGTCGCGCGAGATCACGCGAGCTGCCGTCGCCGCAACGAAAACGGCAACACACGTTTAAAGTTTTCCTCAAGAGAGGTTCGCGCTTAATATAAGGCGACGGAAGCAGACACTGGAAAAGCTTCGCGTCGCTTTTTCAATATGACTTTACGCTTCATCAATCCCACAAGGCTCGGCAGCCCGCGCGGCTACTCAAACGGCGTCATCGCTCCGCCCGGCAGTTCTCTGCTCTTCATCGCAGGGCAGATCGGCTGGGACGAGCAACAAAGAATCGTCAGCGCGGATTTCGTCGAACAGTTTGACCGCGCGCTTGCCAACCTGCTCGCAGTCGTCGAAGAAGCAGGCGGCGAATACGACCAGATTGCGCGGCTCACCATCTACGTCACGGACAAAAACGAATATAGAGAGCGCGCACGCGAAGTGGGAGAGCGTTATCGCGCACGCATGAGCAAACATTTCCCCGCGATGGTCCTCGTCGAAGTCAAAAGCCTGCTCGAAGACGAGGCGAAAGTGGAGATTGAGGGAATAGCTATAATAAAGTGATGAGTGATGAGTAATGTGTGATGAGCAAAAAGCATTTGTCTCATCACTCATTACTCATCACTTATCACTCATCACTTAAAATGCTTTCACCGAAAAGTTTTCTCTATGAAGAACAGAACGGCGTGGCGACGATCACGCTCGACAGGCCGGAGCGTTTGAACGCTTTGACGTTTGAGGTCTATCGTGAGTTGACGGACACGTTTGCGGCTTTGCGTTGCGAAGAGGGTGTGCGCGCAGTAGTCATCACGGGCGCGGGGCGCGCTTTCTGTTCGGGCGGCGACGTGCATGACATCATCGGCGAACTCTTTGCGCGCGACATCGAAGGCTTGCTGGAATTTACGCGCATGACTTGCGAGCTTATCCGAAACATACGCGCGCTGCCTCTTCCTGTCATTGCGAGTTTGAACGGCACGACCGCCGGGGCAGGCGCGTGCATCGCCCTCGCCTCTGACCTTCGCATCGCCAGCGAATCTGCCAGAATCGCTTTCCTCTTCGTGAAAGTCGGACTCTCAGGCGCGGACATGGGCGCGGCGCATCTCCTGCCGCGTCTGGTTGGATTAGCTAAAGCAACGGAACTTCTCTACACGGGCGATTTTATTTCCGCGCAGGAAGCGGAGCGGATAGGTCTCTACAACCGCGTCGTCGCGGCGGAAGAGTTACAGAATGCAACACGTGAGTTTGCGGAGCGTCTCGCGCGCGGCCCATCTTTCGCTCTGGCGATGACGAAAGAGATGCTCAACCGCGAGATGGACGTGAGTTTGGAGGCCGCGCTCGAATGGGAAGCGCAGGCGCAAGCTATCTGTATGCAACACCCCGATTACCGCGAAGCCTACGAAGCTTTCGTAGAGAAACGCGAGCCGAAATTTAAGTGATAGGTGATGGGTGATAGGTGATAAGAAAAAGCCGTGAATCGTAAATCGTGAATAGAAGAAAAGCAGTTTCTATTTACGATTCTCGATTTACGATTTACGTTCATCCTATCACCTATCACCTATCACCGCTCCTGGAGGTTTATAAAAGCTTGCGAGTGGAAGAAGCGTTCCAACTTTTTACAGAAGGCCGCGTGGTGCAATCGCGGGGAAAAGTTATGAGAGATAGTTTTATAGAAGAGATGCCGTTCTTTAATTCCGCGCAACGCAGTCTCGCTGCTATGGTCCGCGATTTTGTCGCGCGCGAGATTGAGCCGAACGCGGGCAATGAGTTAATCAATGACGCTCACTTTCGCGCGCTCGTCGAACAGCTTGCCGCCGGAGACCTCTTGCGCTACGCAGTCGCGCAGGCCGGGATGCCCTTAGACCTGCGCTCGCTCTGCCTGATTCGTGAATCGCTCTCTTACTCTTCGCCGCTCGCAGACCTTGCTTTCGTTATGCAGGGTCTTGGCACATACGCGCTCAGCCAGGCCGCGCCCGAACACGTCCGCGACTTCTGGTGTGAAAAGGCCGTGAGAGGCAAAGCCGTCGCCGCGTTCGCTTTGACAGAACCGGACGCGGGTTCTGATGTCGCGGCGATCAAGACAACTGCGCAGCGCGACGGCGATGCTTACGTGATTGACGGCGTGAAGCGTTTCATCTCAAACGCAGGCATCGCGGATTTCTACACGGTCTTTGCGCGCACAGGCACGCGGGCAGACGGGCGCGCACAGCTTTCATGTTTCGTCGTCGGCGCGCGTATGCCCGGCTTCCTGTTGCGCTCGCGCATGGAGATGATTGCGCCGCACCCGATTGGCGAGATTGAGTTCAAAGGCTGTCGCGTGCCAGCAGAGGATATGGTGGGCAATGAAGGCGACGGTTTTCATCTCGCCCTGCAAACCTTAGACACTTTTCGCGCAAGCGTCGGCGCGGCAGCCTGCGGCATGGCCCGCCGCGCGCTTGATGAAGCCGTTGCCTACGCGCGTTCTCGCCAGCAGTTCGGACGCCCGCTCGCAGAGCATCAACTGATTCAAGAGAAACTCGCGGACATGGCGACAGAGCTTGACGCCGCGCGCCTCCTCGTCTATCGCGCCGCCTATCTCAAAGACGCAGGCGCAGACATCGTTACACGCGAAGCCAGCGAAGCCAAACTCTTCGCCACCGAAGCAGCCTCGCGCATCATAGATCAAGCCCTACAGATTCACGGCGGCGCGGGCCTCGTGCGCGGCCACATCGTCGAAAGACTCTACAGAGACGTGCGCGCCCTGCGGATTTATGAAGGCACGTCTGAGATTCAAAAGCTCATTATTGCCGGTCAACTTTTGAAGTAATTGTGAAAGAATTATGCAACTGCTTTCGTCAGACACCACGCCAGAAGCTCAACAAATGCAGTTTGAACTGCTGCGCCGCACGCCCGTCTGGAAACGCCTCGCTCTGACTTGTGAACTCATTCAAGCGACACGCAAATTGATGCTCGCAGACCTTCGTCGCCGCCTCCCGCAAGCGAGCGAAGAAGAGTTGCGACGCAGATTAATCGCGCGGCTGCTATCTCGTGACGAAGTGATTCGCGCTTACGGCTTTGACCCTGAAGAAACTTCTTGAGCAACATTGATGGAAAGCCCATTCATAGTTTTGCTACAAATCGCGCGCGTGCTTGAAGAACTGGATATAACTTATGCGGTCGTCGGGTCTTTCGCCAGCTCACTGCGCGGCCTCTATCGTGCTACAGGCGACGTTGACCTTGTGGCTGACATTAGTGCAAAACAGATCGGACATCTTGTCGCAGCATTGCAGAACGATTTTTATATTGACGAACAAGCTGTGCGTCGCGCCGTCAGAACACATCGCTCTTTCAACGCCATTCACCTCGAATCTGTCTTTAAGGTTGACGTTTTCATCCCACCGCTTGACGATTTCAGCAAACAGCAATTAAACCGACGGCAATTAGAAAAGCTCTCACCCGAGATGGAGCAAATGATCTATATCGCCACTGCTGAAGATACCATTCTGGCTAAACTGAAATGGTATCGCGCGGGAGGTGAAGTATCGAACACGCAATGGACAGATGTATTGGGAATCATCGGGACGCAAGGCAAGAGTTTAGACATTGAATATCTTCGCCATTGGGCTGAGAAATTAAACGTGAGCGATCTGCTCGAAAAGGTTTTGAAAGTGTGATGAGAATCAACGTCATTGGTGGTGGACCAGCCGGATTGTACTTTGCGCTGTTGATGAAGAAGCAGGACGCGGCGCATGAGATTACCGTTTTTGAGCGGAACGCGCCTGATGACACGTTCGGGTGGGGCGTGGTCTTCTCCGACAAGACTCTCTCTTATTTGAAGGAGAGCGACGAGCCGTCTTACACGGCGATTACGGACAGTTTTGAGACGTGGGACAATGTTGACGTGGTGCATCGTGACCGGAAGATCACGATTCGCGGCAACAAGTTTTCCGGCGTCGCGCGCATAGAGCTGCTGCACATCTTGCAGCAACGCGCGGAGCAACTCGGCGTGCGCTTACGCTTTCGCACAGAGATTGATGATGTCGCTTCGCTCAAAGATTGCGACCTGCTCGTCGGCGCGGATGGCATCAACTCTTCGTTGAGGCAGACCTTTCAAGAACATTTCCAAACGCAGTTGAGCGCGGGTCGGAACAGATACATCTGGTATGGCACGAATCAACTCTTTCACGGGCTGACGCTCACGTTTCGTGAGAACGAGGCCGGAGTCTTTGCCGCGCACTCTTATAAGTTTAATAAGACGACGAGCACATTCATTGTCGAGTGCGATGAAGAGACATGGAAGAATGCAGGATTTGAACGGATGACGGACGAAGAGACGAGAGGCTATCTCGGCAGCGTCTTTGCGAACGACCTGCACGGCCACGCGTTGATGTCGAACAATTCCAAGTGGATTAATTTCATCAACGTGCGCAACGCGCATTGGGCTTATGAGAACATGGCGCTGCTCGGCGACGCGCTGCACACAGCGCATTTCTCCATCGGCTCAGGCACAAAGCTCGCGCTCGAAGATTCAATCGCGCTGGCGAAATGTTTTGTCGAAGCGGCGACGGTTGAAGATGCGCTCAGAGAATTTGAGCGCGTGCGTAAGCCTGTCATCGAAGAGTATCAAGAGGCTGCTTATGAAAGCCTGCTGTGGTTTGAGAACGTGAAGGATTATATGAGCCTCAGTCCTCTGCCGTTTGCATACAAGCTGATGACCAGAAGCAAGAAGATTGATTATGAGAATTTGAAGCGAAGAGACCCGCAGTTTATCGCCGCGTATGAGGCTTCCGGCAGTTGATGAAAAGGGTTCACGCAGAGGCACGAAGAAAAGAAAGACAGAAGGCGTTCTTTGGTTTTTCTTTTCTTAGCGCCTCTGCGTGAACTGTCTTTATCCTCATCCTTCAGGTTACAGCCTATTGCTCACGACTCTATTTGCCGTAATTGCTGTCGGCAAGCTGCCTTGCTTTTTCGTTAACATTCCCGCCGCTCTTCACATCAACTTCAAAATCTATCTTCTCGTAGCCCTTCAAACCTTTGACGAGCAGGAATTCTCCTGTCTTATTCTGCTCGCTAAAATATTCGATAGTTCCGGCATTTTCATCATTGTATTTGGAGATGCGCAGGATCACTGCGAAAGGTTTGCCGTCGGCCAGACGCCACTCGATTTTGCGGCCCTTCTCCTGATCGTAGTTGAGTTGCTGCATGGCTAGAGAGTTTGAATACTTGTCGTCCAGACTATCAACGGACAAGTGCGAGGCCATCGCGCTGAACCCGATGGAAATTTTATAGCCGCCGTAGCCTTTGCAACGGAGCGGCATGTCCTGTCCTTCTCCGACGCTCTTCAAGGCGTTTCTGCAATCTCGATTAAGATCGGTATAGACGCTCGAAAAATTTACGGCGCTGGCGTTGTTCGCAGAAGTCATCGCCGCTTCAGCGCAGCAGAGAGTCACAAGCAGCGCGGCAAACGAAACCATAAAGAAGCTTCGCATCGTATTCTCCTTTTGATTATCCGTTCTTAAAAGCTTTCCAATCCGCTCAACCTGAGAGCTATTCCTTTTCGTCCGACTCTCTCTCCCAACGCGGCGCGAGCAAGCGGCGGCGGCCATCGCTGCTGAGTGAAACGTCAGGCTCATCAAGCTGCTTGCGGTCCCAGAGCTTGCACGTCACCTGCTTATGCGCCTGGTCCAGAGCTTCGCAGTAGTTCGTATATGTGCAACGACGCACTTCGTTGCCGCGTCCAAGCTTCACTTTAAGAAACCAATCGGGGTCTGCGAGAGCCTGTCGCGCAAAGCCCGCGATGTCAGCTTCGCCACGCTGCAGGATTCCTTCCGCCTGCTCGAAAGTGGTGATGCCGCCTGCGCCGACAACGGGCGTCGAAAATCCCGCGTCGCTGACAGCGCGCTTGATCTGCGCGACAAGCGGGATGCTTCTGCCAAACGGCCCGCGCGCGTCTGAAATCACCGTCGGCATACATTCGTAACCGCTCTGCCCCGTGTAAGGATAAACTGCCTGTCCCACTTTCGGCTGCTTCGCGTCTTCAAACTTTCCGCCCTTAGAGATTGAAAGATAATCAAAGCCCGCGCGCGCAAACTCGACTCCGAAATAGACTGCATCCTCGATTCCACTTCCGCCAGCAATCACTTCATCGCCAAGAAAGCGCAGGCCCACCACGTAATCCTGCCCGACACGTTGACGAACGGCGCTGTAAACTTCGAGTGGCAAGCGCACGCGGTTCTCGCGCGCTCCGCCGTAACCGTCCGCGCGATTATTTCGCGCGCTCAGGAAGGATGCCATCGTGTAGGCGTGAGCGTAGTGCAGTTCAACGCCGTCGAAGCCAGCTTCGCGTGCGCGCAACGCTGCGCTCGCAAAAATCTCCGGCAAGACTTGCGGCAACTCTCTGATGTGCTGCAAGTCCGTGTCCGTCACGCGCTCACGATAGCCGAAACGCAGAGACTCAAGCTCGCGCTCATCAAGCACGACATCCAGCAGCGCATCAGGCGCGGCTTTAAGAAAAGCTCTTATCTCAAACTCATCAACACGAAGCCACCTCTCGTCGCTTGTAGCTTCTGCAAGCGCGCGGCGATGTGACGGAATTATTTGAAGGAAGCGCTCAAAAAACTTCTCTTTCTCAGGACGGCGTTTGACTGAGAGGAAATCTATAATCTGTATGAAGAGTCGCGTGTGTCCATTGCTTGCTTCGCGCACCGTGTTGACGAGTTCGCTGAGGCCCGGAATAAAACGATCATGGCCGATGCGCAGGAGCGGCCCGCTCGGAATGTCGCGCACGCCTGTGGCCTCGACGACAATCGCGCCCGGCTGTCCTTCTGCAAATCGCCTGTACCAATCAAGATTCTCGCGCGTCACGAATCCGTCATCAGTCGCGCGCCACGGCACCATCGCCGGAACCCACGTGCGGCCCTCAAT
>JBAWGU010000825.1:0-3636 GCA_049593215.1 Pyrinomonadaceae bacterium | reverse complement strand
ATGCATCGCTGACGCGACGCAAAACAAGCGCGTCGTCTCCTGCCCGTGCGTTGAAACGCACGGCTAAATTCAATGTGCCGCTAGAGCGGCAGGTAAAACTGCAAGCTCACGATTTATGCACAGGCTTCATTTCAAATAAGCATCCGAATTGTTGGTCCAGAGGCTCATCCTTAAAGATCGCCGCGCTGCTTGAAACTTTCCGCTTGGATGAGCGTGTGATAACTGTGAGATTGGAAATTTGAGCTTTCAAGTCTTCAAATCTCAAATCCGAAGGCTGCTTCCAATAGGAATTAACGTGCATGATTTCCGCCGTGATGACGAATAGATAATCGCGGCTCGCGCCTGTCGCTCAAGATTGTGAGCGCATGTTATAATTTCGCGCACTGTCTTCCCCGGACCTTTGCGCAGGATTAGTTTTGAGTCTCATGTTTCATGCAGTAAATCATGGCTGAATTTATTTGTCGTCTGGGAACGCCTGCGGGCGAGGTGGTCACGCGCACGGTGGAAGCGACGGGCGTGAGTGAGGCGCGCACACGTCTTGAGCGTGAAGGCTTTCGCGTCTTCACGGTCACGCCGCCGAAGGCGAGGGGAGCGGCTGCGCTGACACGAGGCGGGCGCGCAGGCAATCAACCTCGCGTCCGCGCCAACGATTTTCTGCTCTTCAATCAACAACTCGCCGCGCTGCTTCGCGCAGGCATCCCCATCCTCCAAGCCATCACGATGCTCAGAAAGCGTTCGCCTTCGGCGCGGCTGCGTGCTGTGCTCGGCAGCATCGAAGAGGCGATTCGCGGCGGCGCGGCTCTCTCGACCGCCTTCGCCGCGCAGGGACCAATGTTTCCGCGCATCTACACGGCCTCTATCTTAGCGGGCGAGCGAAGCGGCGCGCTCGATGAAGTCCTGACCCGCTATGTCGAATACATGAAGCGCAGCGTCAAACTCCGTCGCAAGATTCGCGGCGCACTTGCTTATCCGACGTTTCTTCTGATCGCATCGTTCGGCATGGTCGCCTTCTTAACCATTTACGTTGTGCCGCGCATGTCCGATCTGTTCGCAGGCTTTGCCAACGACTTGCCGTTTATCACAGAGATGGTCGTAGGGCTTTCGTCATGGCTGATCGGCAACATCTACTGGTTCGCGCCGCTCGTGATTGGCAGCGCGGTGGCATTCTTTTTATGGTCGCGCACTCCTTCAGGAAGATTGACGATTGATCGCTTCCTGTTGAAATTGCCTCTCGTCGGAAAACTTCTGGTCCAACTCTCCGTGACGCAGGCAACACGCTCGCTCTCGACGTTGCTTGCGGGCGGCATCCCGCTCGTTGAGTCTTGGGAGATTGCGGCGGAGTCAATCACCAATCGCGAGTTGCGCCGCAAGAGTTCGGACATCCTGCCGATGGTGCGCGAGGGGCGTTCATTTACGGAGAGTCTGGAGGCTGCCGCGTGGGTGCCGCCGCTCGCGCTCGACATGATCGGGATTGGCGAGCGCTCAGGCTCTCTGCGCGAGATGTTGGAAGAGGTCTCGACCTTTTACGATGCTGAGGCGGAGGTCAAGCTGGAACAGTTGACGACGACGCTTGAGCCTGCGATTCTGGTGGTGATGGGCGGGGTCGTCATCACAATCCTGCTCGCTATTTACATGCCGATTATTCAGTCTATTTCAAGCACCCCCGGAATGGGACACTAAAGAAGGGATGAGGGCAGAGGGATGAGGGATGAAAAGGGGACGATTCAACTTGAGCTATCATTCTTTCATCCCTCATCCCTCATCCCTTTGCCCTGCTCTTAAGGCCGCATCAAAAGAATTTCTGTTATGAAGCAATTGACGGAAGAGCAGACGCTAACGGGTTCGCCCGAATCAAACGCAGGCGATGGTAGCGTCTCATTTAACGAGCCAATACGAACGCTGCCGGAAAGCGGCGAGCCGCCCGAAGTGCGTGAAGCCAAACGCCTCGCGCTGCGTTACCGCTTGCAGTATGTTGACCTGCTGCCGCCCGAAGGCGAGTCTCCGATTGACTATTCACTGCTCGGCGAAATTCCTGTTGACCTGATGATGCGCAACCAGTTTGTGCCGCTCAAGCGCGAAGGCAAACGCTTTCACATAGCGATTGCCGACCCGACGGACCTTGAGCGTTTGGATGAACTCGCTCACGCCCTGCGCGCACGCATCATCGCGCACGTCGCAACGCCCGGCGCGATTGACGTTGTGTTGCGCAAAGGCGACGCGACGCAGCGCGTGCTGCAAGAGGCCGCGAGCGGCTTTCGCATCTCGCTCGTTAAAGAGACGGAAACAGGCGAAGAGGTTCTTGACCTTGATCGGCTGGCGACTGATTCCGATATGTCGCCGATTATCAAGCTCGTTGACACGATCATCTACAACGCTATGGAATCGCGCGCCTCCGACATTCACATCGAGACGCGCGACACGGAGGTGCAGGTCAAGTATAGAATTGACGGCGCGCTCTATGCCAAAGTTGACCCGATTGATCTCGCCTATCATCAAACTTTAATCTCGCGCATCAAGGTCATGTCCGAGTTGGACATTGCCGAGCGGCGCGTGCCGCAGGACGGACGCTTTCGTGTTCGCTATAAAGGCCGCAATGTTGATTTCCGCGTCTCCATCATGCCGACGGTGCATGGAGAGGATGCTGTCATACGTATTCTCGACAAGGAGCAGATTAACGAAGCGTTCCGCGAGCTGCGCCTCGATGTCGTAGGCTTTGCCGAAGAGGATGTGAGAAAGTTTCGCCGCTACATCGCGGAGCCTTACGGGATGGTGCTGGTGACAGGCCCGACGGGTTCAGGTAAGACAACGACGCTCTACGCGGCCCTGAACGAAATCAGAAACGAAGAAGATAAGATCATCACGATTGAAGACCCTGTTGAGTATCAGCTTCACGGCATCACGCAGATTCCCGTGAACGAGAAGAAGGGATTAACATTTGCGCGCGGCCTTCGCAGCATACTTCGCCACGACCCTGACAAGATCATGGTCGGTGAAATCCGCGACACGGAGACGGCGCAGATTGCTATTCAATCGGCGCTGACAGGCCACCTTGTGTTCACAACGGTTCACGCCAACAACGTCATTGACGTGATTGGCCGTTTCCTGAACATGGGCGTTGAGCCTTACAATTTCGTTTCGAGTTTGAACTGCGTGCTGGCACAGCGTCTTGTACGTATGCTTTGCGAAGTCTGTAAGCGGGCTTATCGCCCAACGGACGAAGAACTGATAGAATCCGGTCTCAGACCTGATGAGGACCAGCAGGGCCGCATCTTTTATCACAATATGGGTTGCGATGCCTGCAACCACACGGGCTATCGCGGGCGCACGGCGATTCACGAGTTGCTGGATTTGACGGACAACATACGCGAGATGATTGTCGAGCGCAGGCCCGGCTCTGAAGTGCGCCGCGCCGCAGAAGCCGAAGGCTTGCGCAGCTTGAGAGAGTCCGCGCTCAAAAAAGTTTTCTCCGGCGTCTCAACGCTGCATGAGATTAATCGTGTCACGTTTGTCGAAGAAGTTAGCGCGGGCAAGTAAAGCCGGGAGCTAATCCCGGGAGCGCAGGCATCTTGCCTGCCATGAGTGCCGAAGGCGCGAACAGCAGATGAAGTGATTTCAATATTGGATGAAAGTGAAACT
>JBAWGU010000824.1:0-3232 GCA_049593215.1 Pyrinomonadaceae bacterium | reverse complement strand
CGCCGAGCGCGAGCGTTTGGCGCAAGAGCAGTCGCAACGCGAACAGCAACGCCTAGCTGAACAACAACGCATCACCGAGCAGCAACGTATCACGGAGCAGCAACGCACAGCCGCGCAAAATTCGTCTTCGTCGAGGGCGAGTGTGGGAAGTAGTATCGCTTCCTTCATCCTCGCGCCGCAGGTGCGCGGCGGAGGTCAGATGCAAAGCATCTCGATTCCGGCTAACGCCGATCACGTCGTCATGCGTTTGCGACTCGAACCGAATGAGTTCACGGCGTATCGTGTCACATTGCTCAACGAGACGGGCGCGCAAACGCTCTGGCGCAGCAACAGGCTCACGGCGCGCGGGGCAAGCAATGACAAAGTTCTTAACTTCAATTTGCGCGCCCAACTTCTCAAGCCGCAGACCTCCTACGTGCTGCGCGTGACGAACGACGCAGGCGAAATTATTGATGATTATCCCTTCCGAGTTGTGAAATAATAGCCCACCGTTTCGACGCCCGAAGCCGACTCCTCTTCCGCGCGCCGAAAAAGATGGGTTTAATGCACAAAGAGATCAACGATTGCCCGCAACTCAGCCGCCCGGCTCGCATGAGATTGCGACTGCCGCTCATTGTCTCTCTCCTGCTCGCGCTTCAATCCCCATTCATTCCAAACACACGTGCCGAGGCTTCTCATAGCCCTGTCGTTCAAACGTCAACGACGCAAGCAAACACGCTCGCACCAGACGCGCAGCAGGTCACGACGCTTGAGAGGGGCGACTCCGCCACGCGCGAAATTTCCGGCGGGCAGAGGCACGTCTATCGGATTCCGGTCGCGGAAGGTCAATATCTGAAAGTGGAGATCAGGCCCAGGGGCACAGACGTAGGCGTCTTGCTGCAATCGCCGAGCGGCGAGAAGACTCAACCGTATACGCCGTTTGGAAACGATCAAGAGGTGCTGGTCATGGGGTGGGTGGCGGAAACACCCGGCGATGTCCGACTCGAAGTGTACACGCGGGCGAAAGCGACGGGCAGATATGAAATCCGTCTCGCGGAACTGCGGGCGGCGACTGAGAACGACCGCGCCTTACATCAGGCGCGAAAATTTTTCCTGGAGTACACGCGGCTCAGGGGTGAAGCGCGGTTTGCGGAAGCGCGTGTGCCGCTTGAGCGTGCGCTTGAGATACGCGAAAAGGTTTTGGGGCCGGACGATCTGCTCGTCGCCGAGACGCTCTTCACTCTGGCGAACACCTACGACAACACGGGCGACTACGCGAGCGCCGGGCCGCTGAAACTTCGCGCCCTGCGGATCATTGAGAAGGCTTTAGGGCCGGATCACCCGCGCGTGGCGCGTGAGCTGATGGCCCTCGGCGGCTTTTATCAGAAGGTGGGCGATGAACTCAAGGCGGAAGAGATGTACCGGAGGTCGCTCGCCGTCTTCGAGAAGATAGGGCAGACGGAGAATCCGGTCGTCGCCACTTTGCTGAATGACCTCGGAAGCGTTTACTACGGAAGAGGCGATTACCTGAACGCCGAACAGTACTTCGACCGCTCGCGCGCGCTCTGGGAGAAACTTCTGGGGCCAGATAACTTTCACATCGCCGCATCCTACACGCATCTGGGGCGCGTGGCCTACGACGCGGGAGATTACGCGAAGGCTGAGGCGATGTTTCAGCACGCGCTCAATCTCGCCGAGAAGGGACTCGGACAAGAGCACACGAGCGTCACGCCGTACATCAACGACCTCGCAGACACCTACTGCACCACGGGCGAATACGAGAAGGGCGAGAGATTGTACGAACGCGCGCTTGAAGTCCACGAGCGAAAGTCTGCGATGAGCCATCCGGCTGCGCAGGAGACGCTGTTCGGTCTCGCGCGATGCGCCGAGGCGCAGGGGCGTTTGTCTGACGCGGCGAAGTTGCAAACGCAGGCGAGCGAATTGGAGGAGCGCTACGTCGCTTTGAATCTCTCTGTCGGCTCCGAGCGCGAAAAACTCGCCTTCCTCACGGAACTCTCTTCGCGCCTGTCGCGCAACGTCTCGCTGCACGTCTCGCTCGCGCCGCATGACAGGGCGGCGCGTGATCTCGCAGCGTTGAGCATCCTGCGCAGCAAGGGACGCGTGCAGGACGCCATGTCTGCGAGCCTGTCGGCGCTGCGCCAGCGTTCAGGGCCAGAAGATCAGAAACTCCTCGACCAGCTAAACGACGCCAACGCGAAACTCGCCAAACTCATTCTTGACGGCCCCGAGCAGAAGGCCACACCCGCCGAGTATCAGGAGCAGACAAAACGGCTGGAGGAGCAAAGAGAAAATCTCGAAGTTGAGGTCAGCGCCCGGAGCGCGGGCTTTTTCGAGCGCGCGCAGCCCGTCACGCTCGCGGCAGTGCAGGCGTTGATTCCCGAAGACGCGGCGCTCGTCGAGTTCGCCATCTATCGCCCGTTCGACCCGAAAGCGCCGGATAACGGGAAGGCTTACGGCGAGGCGCGCTACGTCGCCTACGTGCTGCGTCATCAGGGCGAGGTTCAATGGAAGGAGTTGGGCGAGGCACGGACGATTGATGGCGCGATTGACGCTTTGCGCCGGTCGCTCGGCGACCCGCAGAGGCGCGATGTGAGTGAGCTTTCGCGCGCGTTGGACGAGAAGTTAATGCGTCCCTTGCGCTCGCTCGTGGGCGATGCGACGCAACTGCTCGTCTCGCCCGACGGTGAGTTGAACCTGCTTCCCTTTCAAGCGTTGATTGACGAACAGAATCGTTACCTCGTCGAACGCTACGCCTTCACTTATCTCACGAGCGGGCGCGACCTGCTGCGTTTGCAAGTGGCGCGCGAAAGCAAAAGCGCGCCGCTGGTAATCGCCAATCCCGCGTTCGGCGAATCCGCGAAGGAGCAGAACGCACAGGCGACGACGAAAGAGCAGACAGCGAAGGCGACGACGAAACCGGCTGAGCCGAAAGCGAGGCGCAGGAGCGATGCGCGTTCCCTTTCGGAACTTTATTTCCCGCCGCTCGGCAACACGGCTGAAGAAGCGGACGCGATCCGCAAGCTCTTTCCCGACGCGCAACTTCTGACCGGAGAGAGCGCGACGACAAATGCGCTCAAGCGAACGGTCGCGCCGCGCATACTTCATCTCGCCACGCACGGTTTCTTTCTTCAAACTCCGCAGGCGGTCGCCCATGCTGGCGCGCGAGCGGCAACGACGACGCCCGGCATGGAGGCGGCGGCTGAGAGCAATAACCCTCTGCTGCGTTCGGGGC
>JBAWGU010000823.1:0-4621 GCA_049593215.1 Pyrinomonadaceae bacterium | reverse complement strand
GTGGGAACATCGCAGCCCAAAGGATTGAAGCCCCGGAGGGGCGACATAAATTCGATAATGAGCAAGATCAATCTCGGATTTATGTCGCCCCTACGGGGCTTCGCTGTATCTCTTGACATAATCCCACGGCTGACGCCGTAGGCTACTGATATATCGCCCCTCCGGGGCTTTCTTGAATTTGGATTTAACGCTTGAGTGGATCAACGTAATGACGAAAGGGAATCTCTTTATCTGTTGCGCGGCTCGGCAGACGGAAGAGAAAGCGTTGGTCTGATGCGGGCACTTGCAGCGTGGTGTATTTAAGATTCGCTTCTTCTATCTGCTTTTGCAACGAGGGGCCGCCGAAGAGAAGCAGCGTGCTTGCGGGCGGCGACCATCCGACGAGTTCCCTGAACATCTTCGTAAAACGGTCGAGCGCGCGACAGGTGATGACGCTGGCGTTCGGCGTCGAGCGATGCTCGAATCTCTGGGCCATGACGGAAGCCCTGTGGCCCGCTCCTGCGCTTCCCAGAGCTTCACGCAGAAAGATTGCTTTCCGTGGCGAAGCTTCAAAAAGCGTGGCTAGCAAATCCGGGCGGACAATTAAGCACGGAATGATTGGCAGGCCCGCGCCGGAGCCTATGTCAACGACAAACGCGCCTCTCGGAAGATAGCGAAGGGCGAGCAGGGATTCGAGTATGTGTCGCGTCGCAAACTCTTCCGGCGAACATGGCGCGACCAGATGAAGCCGCGCATTCCATTCATTCACCATCGAGTAGTAATCACGCAAAGCTGCGATGGACCGCTCATCCAAACTCACTTCAAACTGCGGCGCGTGCTTTTCCAGCGCACTTGCGAATTCGTCAACGTCAGATGTTTTACGTGTCATAATTCTGGGAGCGCAGGCATCTTGCCTGCCAAGCGTGCATCAGCACGCTCACGCTGGTTTCTTCTTCATTCAATCTTGAAACTATCTTTGCCTTTGTTCGCGCATTCGCGCTCATGGCAGGCAAGATGCCTGCGCTCCCGGCAAAACAACAATAGGAGCTTGGTCTTTGTAGAGTAGCTTAAAGAGCGTGACGCGCAAAGATGTTCTGGTAAAATCGTTGAGGCGCGGGTGCGCCGCAGTCTTGAGAAAGAAGGGAAGCGGAATGTCTAAATTGATTATTGCTCGACGCATGGCGTGGGCGCTGTTTGTCGCGATGCTTTTTTCGTGCGCTGCAATCGCCGTGGCGCAGAATGCCTCAAAGCGTTCGCTCTCTGCCATCACTTCGCGCGCGGAGTTTGATACGCTGGCGCGCACTTATGATGCAGACACGCCGTACCCTCTGCCGCACGTCCTCTTCGTCATTGACCGCAAAGACAAGAACAGGATTTTTTACGTCAACACGCGCCGCTACGGTTTTCATAAAGATTTCGTCAACGGCACATATTTATCTCTGGAGCGCGGGCGCGAGTTCTTTGAGAACAATTATTTGAAACCCAACCGCCGCTTCATCATGGGCACCATCGCTTATCAAACTCCGATCAAGCGTTGGACCTTTGAGTTCTGGGAAGGCGACCTGATTCCCGCAGAGCAGGTGAAGCTCGCATCGGATGTCATCAACAAAACTTTCTTCACACCCGTCGCTTTCAAACCAAACTCTTTGAGGCAGGAAGAAATCTCCGCCAAACTCGAAGGCGTCGAGCGCGTCCTGCAAAGCGACATCTCAAAGGAGCAGGAGTATCAGGCGCTCAACGTCGCGCGCGGGCTTGGCCGCATACACATCATCAAGAAGCTGGACGATCATGTTGAGGTTGGCTTCAACGAAATTCTGGTGCTTGACGAAGTGCCGATTTCGCTGCCGCCCGTCGCAGGCATCATCACGACGAAACCTTCGACGCCGCTCTCGCACATCAACCTCCTCGCAAAATCATGGGGCGTGCCCAACGCTTACATCAAGGACGCGCAGGAGCTTCTCAAGCAGTATGACGGCTGGTGGGTCTCTTTCGAGACGCTGCACGACCGCTACACTTTGAAGAAGGCCGACAACAACGCTCTCGCGGAGTATCAAAGGCGTTTGAAAGAGCGGCTCGACATTATGAAGCCGCGCTTTAATCTAGATGTGACGCGCCTCGCAGACCTGCGCGATCAGCGTGCGAAGGCTGTCATCGCTTACGGCGCAAAGTCTGCAAACCTCGGCGAAGTGATGAACGCGCGGCTGCCCGGCATCGTCGTCCCCGAAGGCTTCACGATTCCTTTCTACTACTACGACCAGTTCATCAAAGAGAACAAGCTCGAACAGCCCATCTACGAGATGATGGGCGATCAGAAGTTTGTGCATGACCCTGCCTACAGGCGCGAATATCTGACGCGGATGCGCGCTCAGATTCAAGCGGGCAGGATGAATGATGAGCTGCGTGCTGAAATACTCCGCAAGGTTCACGCGCAATTCGCTGGCAAAGGTCTTTTCGTGCGCAGCTCCACCAACAGCGAAGACCTGCCAAACTTCAACGGCGCGGGACTCTACTCGACTGTCCCGAACGTCAAAGGTGACGATGAGCTTGTCGAAGCGATCAAGACCGTCTGGGCCTCCGTCTGGAACTTTGAAGCTTACGAGGCGCGCGAGCGTGCCAACATTGACCATTCAAAAATCTTCATGGCAGTGCTGCTGCAAGAAGGCATCAACTCGGAAAGCTCCGGCGTGATGATTACGACGGACCCTTACGACCGCGACAACCGCGAGGCAATTTACATCAGCGCAAAACGCGGCCTCGGCATCAAGGTTGTCGAAGGCCAGAAAATCGCCGAGCAGATTATTTATCGCACGCGCGCCGATGCCGTCAGCGTCCTGACGCGCTCTGCGGAAGACAGTCTCTTGACCTTTGACGAACACGGCGGAGTCAAAGAGATTCCCATCACGGGCGAGCGCGCGGTGCTCACGGACAAGATTGTGCGCGACCTCGCGCGCGCCGCCTCGCTGATTAAACGCATCTTCGGAAACCGCGATCAGGACATCGAGTGGGCCTACATGCGCGGCCAGATTTACATTGTCCAATCGCGCCCGTATATTGCTGGAAGCTAAAAACAGTAGTCAGAATTCAGGAGTCAGTAGCCAGTAGAAAAGATTCTTTTTCTGCCTGTGCTCTTTAAGATGAAGCGAATGGAAATGGGAAGGGCGGTTTCTCGCTGGAGGCGCAAGAACAGAAAGACTAAAGCTCGCAAAGTGGTTGAAAGTTTCTTCTTTGGTTCTTCTTTTCTTTGCGTCTTTGCGTGAACCCTATAGTCTCCCGGTAACTCAATCTTTGTTCTGTATGCAATCAAGGACCAAGCTGATGCGACTTCTCTTTACGATCTGTTGTGCATTAGCGTTGCTGAGCGCGTGTGGAAATCAGGCAACGCCTGTGGCTAATCAATCAAACGCGAATCCGCCTGCTGCGGTGAATGCTAATTCGCAGAACGCCCAGACAGCGCAGCCTTCATCAACTGCGCCTGCGGGCAAGATGCCTGCGGGTGTGAGCATGGCCGTGCCGGTTGATACTTCGCACGAGACGGCAGAGATTGCGCGTTTGCAGAAGCAGGCAGGCAAGGGCGAGCCTGATGCCGCCACTAAACTTGCGCTCGCCAAAGCTTATCTGGCGCGCGGCAATGCGCTCACGAAAGCGAAACAGTATCGCGCCGCGCTCGGAGATTATCGGCGTACACTCAAGTACGATCCAGACAACGCCGAAGCGCAGCAGATGTCAAATTTAATCACAGACATTCTCAAACAGATGGGCCGCGACATTCCCCCCGAAGGTCAGGAGCCAACACCACTTCCGTTAAAACAGTGATGAGTGATGAGTAATGAGTGATGAGCCAAAGACCATTCACTCATTACTCATCACTCATCACTCATCACTGTTTTATGTTGATTATTCCCGCGATTGATTTGAAGGATGGACAGTGCGTGAGGCTGACGCAGGGGCGCAAGTCTGATGTGACGGTGTATGACGGCGACCCTGTGGAGATTGCGAGGAGCTTTGAGGCGGCGGGCGCGCGGATGATTCATCTGGTTGACCTGGATGGAGCGTTTGCTGACAAGAAGAGTTCAATGAATAGAAAAGTCGCGCGCCGCATCATTCGCGCTTTGAGTATCCCTGTGCAGTTTGGCGGCGGGATGCGCTCGGTGACAGACGTGCAGCAGATGATCGAGTTCGGCGCGGCGCAGGTTGTGATCGGCACGCTCGCGGCTGAATCGCCTGAGACGCTTGAAAGCTTTGTGCAGCTTTTCGGATTCCGCATCTGCGTCGGCATAGACGCGCGTGCGGGCCAGGTCGTCACACGCGGCTGGGAGAAGCAGGAGCAAATCTCCGCCGTCGAGCTGGCGCAGCGCGTCGCAGATGTGGGAGTTGATCGAATTGTCTATACGGATGTTGCACGCGACGGAATGCTTGGGGGTGTCAATGTCGAACAGACGTGCGCGATTGCGCGCGCTTCAAGTCTTCGCGTCACGGCATCGGGCGGAGTCTCTTCTCTGGAAGACATAGAGCAGCTACAGTCGGCGAGCGCGTGCGGCGTTGATAGCGTCATCATCGGCAAGGCTCTCTACGAAGGCCGCTTCACATTGAAAGAAGCATTGCTGGTCGGATAACTGTAGGGGCAGGGCTTGTCCCTGCCCGT
>JBAWGU010000822.1:0-4324 GCA_049593215.1 Pyrinomonadaceae bacterium | reverse complement strand
GTGATGCGGCGTCCATCACCAATCTTCTTCATGCCGTCGTTCCAGAACGCGCCGAGCATAATCTTTTTAGAGTTGTTGGAAGCGACGAGACTAAAAGTTGAATCGGCAGGAATGCTGATACTGATGTCGCCCTTCCAGGATTTGAATTCGTAAGTGCCGCCGTTGGCAAGCTCGCCGTCGAAGACTATGTTGCCGACGGTGTTCTGGGCCATCACGGTCATAGCGCGGATGCCTGTCAGCTCAATGTCGCCTTCGGAAGTGACGTGAGCGCGAACGAGATTGCCGCTCACGCCGTTGACTGTGATGTTGCCGCGCTTCGTCTCTAAGTCCACAGTCGAATTGGCCGGAACCCAGATTTTGAAATTGACATCGCCAACATCGTCGCGCCCGCGATTGTCGCGCGCCACATCAATCACCAGACCGTCTGCGCCCGCCTCCGGCACCAAACGCGCCGCAGGCGAATCCATGTCAGCAGAGATTTTAATCTCATCCCTGTTCCAGCCTTCGACGACGATAGTGCCTGTGCGATTGGTGAGCTGAAGCTTGACGTTGCGATGAGCAGGGTAGGTTTTGGAAAAGCGTTTCTGCGCGAAGATGATGGAAGAGGAAGAAAGAATTGAAATGGCCGCGAAGAGGACCAACATGCGGCGCGCTCCGTTCCTTAGACAGCGCGCGCCGCGCAAACTTTTATTCATGTCGGTATTGCTCATCAATCTCTTTCGGTTTACTCCGACCGGAGATGCTTAACACACGCGCGCTCGGTTGTCTTTGGAAGTTGACAATGAAAAGCGCGGCTTTTGATTCGTTGAATGCTTATCTCTGCTTACTGCTCTGAGAACTCTTTGAGGAGTTCCATCTTGTCGTTAAGCGCGGCGTTGAGCATCTCTTCCGAGACTTCATCGTGGGGATTGCGCATCAACTCTTCGCGCGTATCGCGTATGGCCTGATCGTAAACGCTCAGGTTGCGCTCAAAGGTCTCGCGCATCTGCGGATTCCAACGCACCTTGCGCGCTTCGACACGATTATTCCAGTAGTCGAGCGCGGCCTGCTGTTGCCGCAGACGATCATCCACCAGAGGCGTTGCGTTGGCAGCCATCTTTCCGCCACGCCCGTTGCCGTTGTCGCCTGCGCTCGCAGATGCTGTCTGAACGGCAGGAGCGTTGCGCACGCGCTGCAAGCTGAGTGCTGTGGCGAGCGCGACGACGATGATAATAGCGGAGACGGCAAGGGCCATCTGAGAGAAAGAGAGTTCCCAACTTCTGCCTAACCAACCCCGACGCGACGCGTTTGATGATTTAGCGGCGGCGGCGGCAGCCGTTGCGCTCTGTTCGCTCTCGATGACGTTGCGTATGCGCAGCCACATCGCGCGCTCGTTCGGCACATCGTCATAGACGCCCCTCTGCGCGCTGCAAAAACTCACGATGGAGTCTAATTCGCCGCGCACGTTCGTGCATGAGAGACATTCTTCCAGATGCGCGCTGAGTGTGCGACGGTCCGCATCGCTGAGTGCGCCGTCAACAAAGTCGCTGAGCAGTTCCTGGCACTTCTCGCAGTTCATTGTTTCTTAACCTCTAAATCGTTCGCCGCGCGTTTTTTGTAGATTCAAAGTTTCTCGTTTGAGAATCTGCGCGACCTTTCCTGATCTTAAGCAATCCTGGGGAGACTGCTTGAAAGTTTCCAGCTAAAACATTTTTGCCGGAAAGCTTCTCTTCTCGCCGCTCATCTACACAGTCGAGCGACGGTAAAATTTGAGCGGACGTTCTTGGAAGCTATCCAGACTCATTCTGTTGCCTGAGCAGGCCGCGTAATTTCATGCGCGCCTTGTGCAGTTGCGACTTCGACGTGCCGACAGAGCAGCCGAGCAGCCGCGCGATCTCTTCGTGCTCGTGCCCTTCTATATCGTGAAGAGTAAAGACCGTGCGATAGCCCGGCGGGAGTTGCGCAATCGCTTTATCGAGAGCGATGCGATCCACGACAGGCATCGCGTTCGGGTTTGCTGTGCCCTGCACGATCTGAATGGGCGTCTCGCCGTCTTCCGTTGTCTGTTCCATGCGCACACCGCGTTTGCGAAAGTGCATGAGGACCTGGTTGACGGTGAGGCGGTGCAGCCACGTCGTAAAGGCAGACTCGCCGCGAAAGCTTCCTATTTTGCGAAAGAGCTGAATGAAGACTTCCTGAGCGAGGTCTTCAGCCTCCGAGACGTTTTGCGTCATCCGAAGGCAGAGCGAGTAAACGCGGCGATTGTGACGCTGGTAAAGCTCCTCGAAGGCTTGCATGTCGCCTTCTGCGGCCCTTTGCGTCAGCGCGTAATCCGTGCTTGGCGTTTTCTCGGTCTCGGTTACGGTCACGTCTTCCGCTTCATTCGGGCGAGCAACGTGTGAAGCCATGAGCAATCTAGCTCGAAAACTTCTTCTGTCGCCTCTGCTTCGGAACGAACGCGCCCGCTTGATCTCTCAGTTGCCGTGAGCGTAACAAACTCGCTCGTCCCGTTTATCTTGCGCCGAGCCAGCCTCTCAACTGCTGCCTCAGCACGGGACGGAGAGTTTACCGATCCCTCACGTCGTGTGTGATGCGGCGCTTCTTGTTCGTCGTTGCCTTGCCCCGTTAAAAGTTAATCTTTTTCGTGCCCTATTTCAACGATTTCGTGCAACCGACAGAGGGGAGCGACCTCTTAAGTCCAGTAAGTGCGGTCAAGCGAGCGATAGCCGACGGCTTCAGCCACGTGCTGAGAGCGTATCTCTTCGCTCGCTTCAAGGTCTGCGATTGTCCGGCTGACCTTCAGAATACGGTCATAGGCGCGCGCTGACAAGCCCTGACGAGCCATCGCAGATTCCAACATCCGCTCGCTCTCCGCATCAATCCGGCAGAAGCGGCGAATCAGTCGCGGCGTCATCTGAGCATTGGAGAAGATTCCTTCGCCATGTAAGCGTTCACGCTGACGCTCGCGCGCCGCTATCACACGCTCACGAATCTCCGCAGAGCCTTCCGCTTGCGGCGGCGCATCGCCCGCGAGTTCTTTGAAGCGCACGGCTGGCACGTCTATGTGAATGTCTATGCGGTCAAGCAAGGGACCACTAATGCGCCCGACGTAGCGTTGAATCTGCAAAGGCGTGCAGCGACATTCACGCGTCGGGTCGTTCCAGAATCCGCAGGGACATGGATTCATCGCGGCGGCGAGCATGAAAGAAGATGGAAAGGTGAGAGACATCGCGGCGCGGCTAATCGTCACACGCTGATCTTCTAACGGCTGTCGCAAAACTTCCAGAACGCTGCGGTCAAACTCTGGAAGTTCGTCCAGAAAAAGAACGCCGTGATGAGCAAGCGAGACTTCGCCGGGACGCGGCACTGCGCCGCCGCCAATCAAGCCCGCATCGCTGATCGTGTGATGCGGCGAACGAAAAGGCCGAGAAGTCACAAGACCTGAGCGGCCCGTCAAGCCCGCGACCGAATGAATCTTCGTTAGCTCAAGCGCAGCTTCAAACTCAAGCGGCGGCAGAATCGTCGGCAGACGCTTCGCCAGCATTGTCTTGCCCGAACCCGGCGGGCCGATAAGAAGAATGTTGTGCGAGCCTGCCGAAGCGACTTCGAGAGCGCGCTTGGCCGCGAGTTGCCCGCGCACTTCACGGAAGTCAACATTGTAGTGGTCTATGTTTACCAAAAGCTCCGAAGGCTTGACGCTCAAAGGCGCTGGCGGATGCTGTGAGCGCAGGGCGGCAATCAACTCAACCGCACCTCGCAGATCGTTGACCGCGTAAACATCAACGCCGCCCACGACAGCAGCCTCTTCAGCATTCTCTTCGGGCAGCAACAGATGTTTTATCTTCGACTCGCGCGCACGGATTGCAATCGGCAGCGCGCCGCGAATCGGACGCACGCGCCCATCCAGAGAGAGTTCGCCGACAGAAAGCGTCTCAATCAAATCCGGCGCGTCGCCAAGATCGCCGTTTGCGCCGAGGATGCCGAGGGCAATCGGCAGATCAAAACTCGCGCCCTCTTTGCGAACGTCTGCCGGAGCAAGGTTGATCGTCGTCTTGTGAAACGGAAAGAAGAAACCGCAGTTGGTAATCGCTGCGCGTATGCGTTCGCGTGATTCGCGCACGGCGGCATCGGGCAAGCCGACGATGGTGACGGAAGAGGGCGAATCGGATTCACCGCGCGCAGGCGTGAGGTCAACTTCGATGTCAACGAGGTCTGCGTCAATGCCGTAAACGGCTGCTGATTGTGTGCGGAAGAGCATGGTGAGGCCGCTCCTGAAAATTAAAGGACCAGAAAATCAGTGCAGTTTGCGATTGATCGTAGCCGGAGCGATAACAGAGAGGAAAGG
>JBAWGU010000821.1:0-4759 GCA_049593215.1 Pyrinomonadaceae bacterium | reverse complement strand
ACTCAGTACTCAGCACTTAGTAATCAGTACTAAATCCCAATCTCATATTCGCCCTCAAACTTCGAGTAGAATTTTTGTAAAAACTTCAAAGCTTCTTCGGGGCTGAGAGAATGCAGAATCTCCATGTCACGATTGAAGGGGAGTTTTTCCAGTCTGTCCGGGCGATCAAGATAGCCTTTGTGGTAAGCCTCTTCAGCCGTTAGCCGGGGGACGGTGCAGATTTCTTCGGCGACGAGAAAGACGTTGTTGTATTCAAGATTGACGATGGCGTAGCGGTGTTTGCGGCAAAGCTCTTCGAGCATCTTGATGCTGTAGCCGTAGAAGTGGTGGCGGAGCGTGAAATCAGGATTGAACTTGACGACGAAGCGAATCGGCGGCGGAATCTTTTCGTTAATCTCGGAGACAATGATGCGCGGGCGATAATGCGTGAGAAGCTCTTCGAGCACCCAGTAGTCATAGCCGTCAATGTCGAGGCTCAGCAGGCTGAACTCTTGCTCAACCTCGTAAGCTCGGAGAAGCGGCACGACGTTGTGAGGCGTGATGTGAAACCGGCAGAGCGAGACATCAGGATAAAACCTGTAAGCTTTCGCCAGTTTGTAAATCTTCGCGCCGTCGCTCTCGATGCCGAGACCCTTCCAGCCTTTTGTGAAGAGCGCGTAGGTGTTTGAGCGTTTGATTCCGTCGCCCGCGCCTATATCAACTGCGAAGCGCGCAGCATCACGGGGAAGAATCTCGCCGACGTACCTGCTGATAATCTCGTCTTCATTGAAGTCTGAAAAACCGTTGCCCTTGAGCGAGAGGCGGGCGCGGTGCAATCTGTAATCAAGTTGTTTAATGCGACGGCGCGCAGACTTCAATAAAGTCATGGACAAAGATTCCTCGAAAGACTCGTCAGCTTCTATCTTAACGTGAATTCAATATAAGAATAGCGTAGCGGCTTGGCCGCTTGCTGTGCGGAAAGCCTATGGCTTTCCGGCCTGTGTCGCTCAATGTTGCGGAGAGGCTACGCCTCGCAATCAGCAAGGCAGAGCCTTGCTCTGTAGAATAAGCGCGTCACGGAAAGGCAGAGCCTTTCCGCACAGCAGGCGGCATAGCCGCTTACATCTTATTCACGTTATCTTAGCGCAAACGCGGCACACAGAACGAGGCTTAAAGTATTCAGGGCGATAGCGTTGACACTCGCCGTTTTAGCATGTTAGCGTAAATCCCGGCCCCTCCCCCGTCGAGGGGCCTCTTTAACGGTGCGTTGAAGCTTGTGCGCGCAAACCAAGCCGCGCCGCCCGCCCGACAAAGTTTTAGCTGCGGCTAAAGTAAAAGACACGAAAAACAGCTCCCATATGGCCTTCGATAAGACAAAGCTAGAGCGTGCGGCTGAGAAGCATCTTGCGCAGGGCAAGATTCCTGCGGCCATTAAAGAGTATGAGCAGATCGTTCGTGAAGACCCGAACGATTTCACTGTGCTCAACACGCTCGGCGATCTCTATTCACGCACAGGGAAAAAGTCTGAAGCGATAAGCTGCTTCATGCGCATCGCAGAGCATTACCGCGAGCAGGGCTTTAATCTGAAAGCCATCGCGGTGTACAAGAAGATTGACCGCCTTGAGCCGCGCAACCCGCACATCGCGCTGCAACTCGGAGAGCTTTACTCCGAACAGGGTTTGGTCGTAGATGCACGCGCTCAGTACTTAATCGTCTCCGAGTCTTACACGCAGGAGGGACAGGCTGAAAAGGCTTTAGAAGTCCTGCGCAAGATTGCCGATCTTGATCCGCACAACACAGAGATACGCCTGCGCCTTGCTGAGAGCTACCTGCACGAAAATTTTCAACCCGAAGCCGCAGAGGCATTCACGCAGGCAGGATCGCAGTTTCTCGCGCGCGGCACGTTTAATCGCGCGCTCATCGCCTTCAAGCGTGCGATTGATCTCAACCCGTACGATCATGCCGCTCTGGAAGGGCTGGTCACGGCGCACATCGAGATGGGCACGGCGGATGCGGCTGCGGAAGTTCTGGAGCGCGCCGCCAGCAAGCAGCCGGATGATATAAAAATTCTTGAGCTGCTGGCGCACGTCTATGTCGTTGATGAAGACGTGCCTGCCGCAGAGCGCACTATAGAGCTATTAGTCAAACAGGACAACGCAAACTATACGCGCTTCGTTGACGTAGTTCGTCTCTATCTCAAAGCGGGTGATGTGGACGCGGCGGTCAGAGTTCTTTCAAGCGTCAGCGAGCAGATGCTCTCCGGGCGCGAGGAAGAAAAGCTGCTTGAGCTGGTCAACGACGTGCTGGCGCGCGACCCTGAACAGATTGGGGGCTTGCGCCTGCTTGTCAGGGTTTACTGGTGGCAGCGAGATATAGATAAACTGCGAACTGCGCTTGAGCGTCTCGCCGACGCTTCAAAGAATGCGCAGCTACAGGATGAAGAGCGCGCGGCCCTGACGCAACTCGCGCGGCTCTGGCCCGACCAGCCGCAATATCATGAACGCCTGCGCCTTCTCGGCGGCATCGCCGAAGACATCTCCGGCGACAGTTTCTCTTTCGAGCAGAGAAGCGAAGAAGTGCCGACGTTTGAGAGCTTCACGCTGGTTGATAACAATTTGGCGGAAGAAACTGTTGACACAGGCGCGACCGTCGAAACGACTTTGGAGTTTGAGAGCAACACTGTCGCAGATGCTCCGGCGGCCTTCGATCCATCCTCATCATTCGCAGACCTCAACGACGCGCTGACGGAAGAGACTACGCCTGTCTCTTTCTCTGTCGAAGAGCAAGAGTCTGCGCCTCAGTCAACAGGTTTCCACGAGTTCGATTTTGAGAGCATTGCTGCCGAAGAGTTGGCGCAGCCGTTGGAAGAGAAGGCAAAGACGGCTCCACCTCCTTCAACTTCTTCAACTCCTCAGACTCCTTCTTCGCCTCCCGCGACAGACGCGCGCCGCGAAGCCACGTTGCGGCAAGAGCTGGAGAGCGTTGACTTCTACATCGCCCAAGGGTACACGGACATCGCCGTTGACACGCTCAACCTGCTTGAGCGTCAATTCGGACTTCGCCCTGAGATTAGCGAGCGACGCCAGCGCTTAGGTCCGGAAGCCGTCTCTCCGATAGAAACAGCCTCACCTGCAACAGAGGCTGCGGCGGAAGAAGAGATAGACTTTGCAGAGTTCACCTTTGACAGCACGAAGCAGGAGGCTGCGTCCGAAGATGAGTTTCAAGTCGAGATAGACGACATGTTCTCGGCCAACATGGACGCGCTTCAACCGCCTGTGCAGCAGCGAGAGGTCTTGATTCCAAAGCCTGAGACGGCTGCGAGTCCCGGCATTGACGCGGGCCTCAGAGAAGTCTTTGAAGAGTTTCGCAATGCCGCAGAGGCCGACGCTGACCCCGCGCTCGCCAACGGCGATTACGAGACGCACTACAATCTCGGCCTCGCCTACAAAGACATGGCCCTCCTGGACGAAGCCGTCGAAGAGTTTCAGAAAGCCGCCGGACTTGCGAAGCCGCAGGACGGCACCGCGCGTTACCTGCAATGCTGCAACCTGCTCGGACACTGCTTCATGCAAAAGGGAATGCCAAAGCTGGCGGTGATGTGGTACAAGAAAGGTCTCGACGCTCCGGGCCATTCGACGGACGAGTATCAAGCTCTGCGCTACGAGCTTGGCACGGCCTACGAGCAGATGGGAGAATTGGAGCGCGCGATAGAAACCTTCACGGAAGTTTACGGCGTCAACGTCTCCTACAGAGGCGTCGCCACGAAATTACGTGAACTGCAAAAGAGCCGTGAAGAGTGAGAGCAGTTTTCAGTTTTCGGTTCTCAGCTTTTCCTATCTGAGATTTGAGATGTCAAATTTCAGATAGGATTTAAGAAACTGAAAACTGAAAACCGAAAACTCATTTAATATGTCCGCAAAGTTATCAGTCATCTTCTACATCATCCTGTGCCTTGAGATTGGCATAGTGTTGACGCTCCTGCCGTGGTATCACCCGTTCGGGTTGAGCGATTGGGGCGACAACTATTTTCTGCTTTACGCGGCGCGCAAGACGGGCTTGCAGGGTTTGCAGTATGCTGTCTCGTCGGGTTGGGTGCGCGGCACGGTCTCCGGCATCGGCGTGCTCAATCTAGGCATCGCCTTCTGGGAGATGTTCCACTTCGGGCAGACGGTGCGCGCCCTTCAGGGAGAGACCGCACGCGACGCTTCAAACAAAGATGGCGCTCAAACTGGAAACGCCGATTATCTATCTAATAACGAGCGGTGAAACAACGTCCGCCACTCGCCCTTCAAGCGCAGAGTTCACGCGCCTGCTCAAACTCATCGAAGCCGCCGTCACCTCTCAAGCTCAACTGGTCCAACTACGCGAAAAAAATCTACGGGCGCGCACGCTCTACGAGTTGACTGTGCGTGCGGCAAGTATCACGAGAGGAAGTGACACGCGGCTTCTCGTCAACGACCGCGCCGACATCGCCCTCGCAGCCGGAGCCGACGGCGTTCATCTCACCACGCGCTCGCTCGAAGCTAAAGTAATCCGCCGCGCCTTCCCCAAAGATTTTTTAATTGGCGTCTCGGCGCATTCTCTCGCGGAAGCGCAGATGGCCTGTGAGGGCGGGGCGAATTTCGCCACCTTCGGCCCTGTCTTCGAGACGCCTTCCAAACTTCCATACGGCCCGCCCGTTGGCCTCGCAAAATTAAGCGAAGCCGCTCTCTCTCTTCCTTCATTTCCGCTCATCGCGCTCGGCGGCATCGCGCGCGACAACGCACGCGAAGCCCTGCGC
>JBAWGU010000820.1:0-5368 GCA_049593215.1 Pyrinomonadaceae bacterium | reverse complement strand
CGATGTCGGCTCATCGCATCCTGGGGCTGAAGAAGGTCCCAAGGGTTTGGCTGTTCGCCAATTAAAGCGGTACGTGAGCTGGGTTTAGAACGTCGCGAGACAGTTCGGTCCCTATCTGGTGTGGGCGTAGCAGAATTGATGGAATCTGTCCTTAGTACGAGAGGACCGGGATGGATCCACCTCTAGTGTACGAGTTATCGTGCCAACGGTAACGCTCGGTAGCTAAGTGGAGCATGGATAAACGCTGAATGCATCTAAGCGTGAAGCCAGACCAGAGACTAGTTCTGCCAGTGAGACTCGTCGTAGACCACGACGTTGATAGGGTGGGTATGCAAGCGTTGAAAGGCGCTCAGTTGACCACTACTAATCAGTCCCTCGGCTTGACCGTAAAATTTACTCTCAAGCAACAAGCAGCAGGCTTGTACTGAAAAACTTGCCGTCACTATTCGATTCTCAAAGCCCTTAACTTACAGGGCGCGCTCGCTGCTTCATTTACGGATTCATCTTGCGAGCGCAAGTTCTTTTAAGTTTTCCGGTGGTTTTGTCGAGAGGGTCACACCCGTTCCCATCCCGAACACGGAAGTTAAGCCTCTTGGAGCCGATGGTACTGCGCGGGAAGCTGCGTGGGAGAGTAGGAAGCCGCCGGGATAATTTTTACGAGAAGCCCGCGAGAGTGTTAAGCTCTTGCGGGCTTTCGTGTATCAACCTGTCAGCCGTCAGCAATCAGCAGTCAGCTTTTCTACATCTTAGTTTGAGATGTATGCTTCAGGCCGTAAACGTGATAACTGATAGCTGAACGCTGATTGTTGATTGCTTTATGACCTTCAACACCTACTTCCGAATCTCTTCTTACGCGATGGTGGCATCGGGCGCGCTGGCGCTGGCTGTGTCGGGCGGCCTCAGCCCCTTGCTCGCTCTGGCGTTTGCCGTTGTGCTCGCGTTGTCGTGGAATCTCGAAGGCAGGCGTTGGCAGTTGTCTGAGCGTGTCGGATTATTTGTGGTCCTGCTTTCGCTGCCGCTCTTCTATCTTGATTGGAAATACCAGACGAGCATAGGTGAAGCGACAGAAAGAGTGGGGGTGAGCGCGCTCGCGCACCTCATACTGTTTCTTTCATCCGTCAAACTTTTTCAGGTCAAGGCGAATCGTGATTGGGTCTTTCTTTATTTAATCTCTTTCTTTGAGATTCTACTCGCGGCGGGCTTGAGCGTCAGCCCTGTTTTTCTCCTGACGCTCGGTCTTTACGTGCTGGTGGCTGTTTCCACTGTCGTCAGTTTTGAGATCAGGAAGGCAAGGCGCGTTTTAAAGGCGGCGGAGACGCGCCTGCTTGTCGCGCCTGATTCGACACTCTTCAGGCGTTTGACCAAACGTCATGCGCGCGGCAGCTACGGCATCGCGCGCCGCCTGCCTTTAGTCGCCGCGACGCTCCTGCTCTTAATTTTCCTGATGGCCCTGCCGCTCTTTTTCATTGCGCCGCGCTCAGGCGCAAGCGCACTCACGCGCGCGGGGAGCGGTCTCGCTGGCTTCATAGGTTTTTCGGATAACGTGACGCTCGGCGCAATCGGTCGCCTCCAACAAAGCAACAATGTGGTGATGCACGTGAGAGTTGAAGATGCAGACGGGCAGACAGTGCAGAGAGGAAACCTGCGCTGGCGTGGTATCGCTCTCGACGAATTCAACGGGCACGGCTGGAAGCGCACGAGGGTCGAGGCTCCTGCGGAGCAGACGCGCAACGAGCGCGGCTTCTATCAGTTTGGCACAACCGAAGGATTGCATCGCCTCACCACGCAGACATTTTTTCTTGAGCCTTTAGATTCACCTGTCCTCTTCGCCGCGCCGCGCGTGATCGCCGTGCAGGGATCGTTTCCTTTCGTGCGGCGCGATAGAGAAGGGTCTCTTTCGACGCGCTCGCACGAGTTTGAGCGAATCACTTACAAAGCTTTTTCTGATACGACGGAGCCTGATGAAGACACGCTGCGCGCAGACCTTCAGCCTTACACTCGAAACTCCGCGCGCTACCTCCAACTTCCTTCAGACCTTGATCCGCGCATCGCTTCACTCGCGCAAAAGTTTATAGCCGAGAGCCGCGCGCGCAATCGTTACGATGCGGCGCGTGTCATCGAATACCATCTGCAAAATGATTACGGCTACACGCTTGAGCTGAAAGCGAAAGAGCCTGAGCCGCTCTCCGATTTTCTTTTCAACGTGCGTGAAGGACACTGCGAATATTTCGCAACGGCGATGGCCGTGATGCTACGCACGCAGGGGATTGCCGCGCGCGTGGTCAACGGTTTTCAGGTTGGCGAGTACAACGACACGGCAGACGTGTACACGGTTCGCCAGAGCAACGCGCATTCGTGGGTTGAAGTCTATTTTCCGCAGACGGATTCGTGGGTGACTTTTGACCCGACGCCTTCGGCGGGGCGCACAACTCCAGAGAGCACAGGGTTGCAGGCGAGCCTCAGCAAGTATGCGGAAGCCTTCGAGCTTTTGTGGACCCAGTATGTCGTTGGCTACGACAGGCAGGAACAGCGTTCTCTGGCGACCTCCCTGCGCAACAGCCTCTTCGATTATCGCCGCACATTTGCTGAAACGGTTTCTGATCTGAAGTCTTTGCTTAACGAGTTCACTTCCCGTTTGCGCGGAGATGGTGGAAGCGCTGGCTCAACATTAGCGAAGGCGCGATTCGCAACGATTCTGCTGGCAATAATCTTTGCGCCGTTGCTCTTTGCATTCCTGATTCGCAGGATTGCGCGGCTTGGCTTCTGGCGTGCATTCAAGTTCTGGCAGAAAGAGGCGAGGCAAAGCTCCGTCATAGAGTTCTACGAACGCATGACGCGCTCGCTCGCTGCGCGCGGTATCGAACGGGCGGCAGATCAAACGCCTTTAGAGTTTGCGACAGTCGTAAGCTTCCCGGAAGCTCTCAAGATTACGCGCGCCTACAACAGCGTGCGCTACGGCGAACAACAGTTGACGCCCGGCGAGCAGAAACAGATTGAAGAATGGTTAAGAAGTCTGGAAGGAACTACAAGTAAATAGTAAATGGTAAATGGTGAATAGACGAACGTGTCTTTCCACCACTTACCATTTACCCTTTACCATTTACCAATGATGAAGAAAGTCGGATTTATCAGTCTGGGTTGTCCGAAGAATCTCGTTGACAGCGAGGTGATGATGGGACAACTCAAGCAAGAGGGCTACGAGATAACGACGGATGCGAGCGAGGCTGACACGCTCGTGGTGAATACCTGCGGGTTTATTGAATCTGCCAAGAAGGAATCTATCGAAGCTATTCTCGAAGCTGCGCGTTTGAAGACGGAAGGCAGGGCGACGCGGTTGATTGTCGCCGGATGTCTGGTCGAGCGTTACCGTGATGATTTGAAAAAAGAGATGCCGGAGGTTGACGCCTTCATCGGCACGAATCAGATTAGAGAAATCACAAACGTCTGCGATGAGAAGACGAACACGCGCTCGTTGCCTGTGTTATCTATCGGCAACCAGAGCGCGACATATCTTTACGACGAATCAACTCCGCGCGTGTTGGCTACGCCCGGCTACACAGCTTACGTGAAGATTGCTGAAGGTTGTGATCGCCCCTGCGCCTTCTGTTTCATTCCGCAGATGCGCGGGCATTTTCGCAGCCGCCGCTTCGGTTCCGTGATTAGCGAAGCGGAGCAACTCGCCGCGCAGGGCGTCAAAGAGATTGTGCTCGTCGCGCAGGATTCGTCGCGCTACGGCGAAGATTTGGGACAGCAGGACGCGCTCGCTCATCTTCTGCGAGAGCTTTCGCATCTCGAAAGCATCGAATGGGTGAGAGTGATGTACACCTACCCGACGCACATCAGCGACGCCTTCCTTGATGTGCTGGCGACGGAGCCAAAGGCTGTGAAGTATCTGGACATGCCTCTCCAACATGCTTCCGCGAACGTCTTGAAGTTGATGAAGCGTGGCGGAACGCGCGAGAGTCTGGAGCGATTGATTAAACGTGTGCGCGGGCGTGTGCCCGGCATTGCCGTTCGCACAACTTTCATCACGGGCTTTCCCGGCGAGCGCGAAGAAGATTTTGAAGAGCTTCTGGGCTTCATACGCAACGTGGAGTTTGACCGCGTAGGCGTCTTCACCTATTCGGACGAAGAGGGAACGCCCGCTTACAATCTTCCCGACAAGGTTGATGCGAAAATCGCTAAACGTCGTCGCGCGCGTTTGATGAAAGAGCAGGCTCGCCTCTCACGCCGTCGCAACCGTGCGCGTGTCGGCGAGACCGTGCGCGTGCTCTTTGAGGGCGCGTCAAAAGAGTCTGACCTTCTCTGGCAGGGAAGACTTGAGACGCAAGCCCCTGACATAGACGGCTGCGTGCTCATCAACGACGCGCCGGAAAATTTCGAGCCTGTGCCGGGCCAATTCGTGAATGTACAAATCACGGAAGCTCACGAGTACGATTTGATTGGGAGAATCTTGTAGGGGCAGGGACAAGTCCACGGCCCGCATCGTCCTGCAAGGATGATGAAAGGATTCGCCGTCTTTCAATATTGGATTTTAATTTCTGTTGATTATTGCGCTCGCGCGCAATGCGGGCAGGGACAAGCCCTGCCCCTACAGATTTATTTGCCGCTCTCAGTATGTCGCCAATCAAAGAGTCGAGGGACGAGCTTAATCTGCCTGTGATAACAACAGGCGCATTTATTTCCAGCGTGCCGCGCAAGCGCACGCTTGTTGATTACGTTGCGCTGGCCGTGGCGACTTGCGGCGTAGGCTTTATGCCGCTTGCGCCGGGTACGTGGGGGTCTCTCATCGGCGTGCTGTTGTATCTGCTGCTGCGTGCGGCGAGCGTGCGTCTCTTCTTCGTTTATGGTTTGATGGGGGAGCGGAGTTTTAACAACGCCGGAGTCGAATCGTTGTTCGTGGTGGCTTTGCTCTGCCTGATTCTTGTCGTCACGCTTGCGGGCATCTGGGCAGCGACACGTGCGGAAAATTTATTTGGGCGAAAAGACCCCGGCGCGGTTGTGGTTGACGAAGTAGCCGGACAGTTAATCGCATTTCTGTTTGTTCCGTTTGCAGTAGGGTTAAGCTGGTGGGTGATCCTGGCGGGCTTTCTCTTGTTCCGCTTGTTCGACATCTGGAAACCCTATCCGATTCGCCGACTGGAAGTTCTTGAATCGGGATTGGGCATCATGGCCGACGACGTGCTCGCGGGGATTTACGCGGCGGTTGTGCTGGCGTTTATCTTGGGCGCAGTTTCACTGTTATAGAGGGAGGGATTGTGATGGAAGAATCGAGAGAGCCTGTGTCTTCCGAGGATGATTCGGGAGCAGGCGAGACGAAAAGCGAGACGGACGCGACGAGCAAAGAGACTCTGAGCGACGTTGAGTC
>JBAWGU010000819.1:0-7256 GCA_049593215.1 Pyrinomonadaceae bacterium | reverse complement strand
GCAAGGCGCTGGAAGACGAAGCTGTTCGCAAGGGCGCAATCGTTTCCGTAGATCGCAGCGAGCGAGACCCTGTGCGCAACATGACTTATGCGGAGGAAGCTCTGCAAGCGCTTCGCCAGCACGCTTCGCAAGGTCCCTGGCCGCAGACTGTGCCGCAGGGTTGGGCATCAGTCATACGCTACCGCCTCGCAAGAGAAGCGAAGGAGGCTCAGCCGCTTCCCTCCCAGCCGCAAACATTTCTTGACGGCCTGCGCCTCTCTCAAAAACTTGAAGAGACTTTAACGCCGCTCGCCGTCAAAGCTCTGCTGCCTCTTTACAAAAGCGAACATAATCGCGCGCAGATTCTCACTGCGCTGCTCAGCTTAAAAAAGTCAGGCTTGTTCGATGCGCCGAAAGATGTGGATGAGAGCTGGCGTTTTCAAATGATGCGGCGGACGCTCTGGTCTGCGCTGGCTGTCGCAAGCGGAGTCAAGGTCGCAATCAAGCCTCTCGACGGCGCAATGTTAATCCCCGGCTCGTACATGACCTTCCACGTTACTCTGACCAACAACAGCGATGCGCGCGTGCAGGTTAAGCGCGCGGCGTTTCTTGACGGCGAGCGCGAATTGAGCGCGCAGGAAACGTCCGGCCCTGTCGAGCGCGAACATCCGCTCGTGTTCACGGAAGAATACGCTGTGCCGACGGACGCGCCAATCAATGTGCCGCACGCCGCGCATCTTTATGACGGGCGACTCTTCGGCAAACAACTCGGCGCGAGCGTGGAAGTTGAGATTGACGGCACAAGTTTTCCCGTCAGCGCGAGCATACGGCTTGACGTTGCGCCGCCTGTCGAAATCGAGAGCGTCACGCCCTCCACGCTTGTCTTGACTCCCGCGACTGCCGCGCAGGATTCAAAATTTACGCTTCGCATGGTTAATCACCTGCACGCGCCGTTCGCGGGGCAACTCGTAACGGGAAGCCTGCTGGACCACACAATGATAAAGACGCCCGCATTCAAGCTGGCAGCCAATGGAGAGTTAGAAAAGGTCGTCACGCTCAAGCTCCAAAATATCTTTGAGGCCAAAGGCAGCAGCACACAGTCGCCCTCTGATTACATCCCCTTCGTCATCAAGTCCGTTCAAACGGGAAGCAGAGTTGACAGCATTACTGTTCGAGCCGTTTACGCGGACGCGCACGTTGCGCCGCATCTGAGAGTCGGCTACGTGCGGAGCTACGATGATACTTTGCCCAACGCTCTGAGCGCGCTCGGCGTTGAAGCGAAGGAGTTGACTATTGATGATGTCCGCGCGGGCGATCTGCAAAAGTATGACACCATCATCATAGACAATCGCGGCTATCAGGCGCATACGGAACTCATCGCGGCAAACTCTCGTCTGCTTGATTACGCTCGCGGCGGCGGCACGCTCATCGTCTTCTATCACAAAACGAGCGAATGGAATCCCGACCCGCAAAAAAATCGCGCGCAGCTTGCTCCTTATCCGATTGTTTTAGGAAACTCTCGCGTGACGGACGAGAATGCGGCTGTCACTTTCAAGGAAGCGCAACATGCGCTGTTGAATTTTCCGAACAAGATTAGCGCGGCGGATTTTGAAGGCTGGATTCAGGAGCGAGGATTGTATTATCCGCAGCAGTGGGACGAGCATTTCGCTGCGCCGCTGGCGATGAGCGACGCGGGCGAGCAGCCTTTGCGCGGCGGATTGCTCGCGGCTGATTACGGGCGCGGGCGCTACATCTACACAAGCATCGTCTGGTACAGGCAACTGCGCGCGGGCAACGCGGGCGCGTATCGCATGTTCGCTAACATGATTAGCTACGGTCACGAGAGATAGCAGACTTCTCAGCATTGAATTTAATGACAGAGAGCGGTTCACGCATTTGTCTGGAAGCCATCGAAATAAAAGCGAAACCGCAGATGAACACGGATGGACGCAGATAAGCTAAAATAAAAATTTCTTATCTTATCCGTGTTTATCTGTGTCCATCTGTGGTTTCTTCTTCTTCTTTCTCTAAGGAACTTTGTCCGTGAAGCGTTCGTAATCTTCTCGCGGAAAAGTTTAGTCCACGCTGCTTCATAAAGGATTTCCAATGCACTGTCCAAAATGCGGCCAACAGCAAGCCTCTCAAGATGTGCGTTTCTGTTCGCGCTGCGGCTTTCGTCTCGCTTTCGTTTCAGAACTGATCATCAACGACGGATTGCCTGCGAAGATAGAATCTATCGAACGAAGCATCACGCGCACGGAGCGGCGAAGACGTTACAAGCAGGGCGCGAAGCTTCTCTTCTTCAGCATCGTAGCTCTTCCCATTGCCATCGGCCTCTCCGTTATTTTCGATGCGCCCGGACCTTTAATCATTCCTGCGACAATGTTTTTAGCGGGCATCTTCCTCATGATCTACTCACGCCTCTTCATCGAAGAGGGTCTGCCAGCGCGTGAGAAGTCGCGTCTGAAAGACTTAAAAGAAAAAGCCAGTCGCCCTGCTTTGCCGCCATCACAAAGTATTCCAATCGCCGAACAAAACTCGCGGGCCATCAATACCGCAGAGATACGTCAACCGCCGAGCGTCACGGAGAACACAACGAGGCTGCTTGACAAAGATAATCTTTAAGAAGGGTTGGACTAGAGGAAGATGACGGCTGACACACTCTTCTCCATCTGCGGCGATCTGGTCCTGCCGGGCTGGCTGCTGCTGATTTTTGCGCCGCGCTGGCAATGGACGCAGCGCGTCATCAACTCTTGCATCATTCCGCTCATGCTCGCCGTCGTCTATCTGTTTATCATCGTCACGCACTTCGGAAAATCCGGTGGCGGCTTTGGCTCGCTCGCTCAGGTCGCGCAGCTTTTCTCCGACCCTTACAACCTGCTCGCAGGCTGGATTCACTATCTCGCGTTTGATCTCTTCATCGGCGGCTGGGAAACGCGCGACTCTCACAGGCACGGCATACATCACTTGCTCGTCGTCCCTTGTCTCATCCTCACTTTTTTGCTTGGCCCCATCGGGCTGCTGCTCTATTTCATCCTGCGCTGGACTCTGAAGCGCAAGTTTTTTGTGGAAGAGCGTGATGCGTGAACTGCTAGCGGAAATCTATCGTCGCAACCGTGTGCTGGCGGTCGCGGGCTGGCTTCATCTGGCGCTGCTGCTCGTCATGTTTTTCATCTCGCTCTTCGATGCGCGCACGGTGCTTGGCTTAAACACGTGGACCAAAGCTTCTAAGTTCGCAGTCTCAATCACGCTTTACCTCTGGACGCTCGCGTGGCTCATCAAGTATCTGAGGATACCGCGCTGGCTCTTTCAGATTATCAGTTGGGGACCTGCGCTGGTGATGATTGGCGAGAGCGTGTGTCTGGTTATTCAAGCCGCGCGCGGCACGCGCACACACTTTAATCTGACGACGCCCTTCGACGCCTCGGTCTTCGGCATGATGGGCTTCCTGATCTTCTTAAACAGTATTCTCGCCCTCTTGATTACCATTCTCTTCTTCACGCGCGCTGAGAAACTTCCACCCGCTTACATCTGGGCCATACGTCTAGGACTGCTCTTCTTTCTCTTCGCGGCCTACGAAGGCACGGTGATGATAAGTAACGGCGCACACACAATCGGACTGGCAGACGGCGGGCCGGGTTTGCCTATGGTCAACTGGAGCACCAAAGCAGGCGACCTGCGCATCGCACATCTCTTAGGCTTGCACGCGTTGCAAGTCTTGCCCGTTGCCGGTTATTTGATTAGCAGTTGGAAAGAGAAGCTATCTCAGAGCCGACAGATTGCATACATCTTCGCCTTCGCTCTGATTTACACAGGCGTGACAGCTTTGCTCTTCTGGCAGGCGATGAAAGGTCGTCCCATTATTGCTCTGGGCGCAATATTAATTTAGCGACATCTGCCTCCTCGCTTCGGTATAAAAGAATTTCTTTAGCTCTGCGGATAGGATATCTCGTGTGTTAGTATTATATTGCTTAGCAAAAGTATATTTTGTCTTACTTTCAGGTACGAAAAATTATGAGCAACAGAATTAGCTCTAAGAAAAAACCAGTTAAGGTCGGTCGTAACATTGTGAGGGCATGGTTTGATACCGTTATTAATCCCTTACTGAATGAACTAAAAAAAGAGGAACAGCTTCTAGAGGATAACAATTGGACATGGCGTTTCCTATCGAATCGTTTAGAGTCAATAAGGCCAATTCAAGAAATGATTAGCTATCAGGCTGTGGATAATTTAGAGCAATTCACTGAGTTCTATCCAAGCATAAAAGTGCTTATAGCGAAGCATGATGAGCAGGTATCCAAGCTTCTGAGTGAGTGTGAAGATCTTCATAGGGTACTGGCCGATAGTTCACCTCTGTTAGAACTCTACAAAGAACTGACCTCGCCAGAATCCTTAGCTAAACTTGATAAAACTGGAACGGGAAGAGAAATAACAATTCAAGAGCTTTTCGGCTCATCTCCTGAAAGGACGCATTTAGAATTTCTAGCCGAATACATAGCAAATAAAACTAATCCCCTTCCCATTTATTACAACACATCGCCCTTATGGAATAAACATAGGGATGAGTTTATAGCGCTTCTAAACAAGCCTGTTATTCGAGATTATTATGTACGGACAGTTAAAGCAGGAGAGACTTTATTAGAAACGGTAAGAGAACTGATTAATTCATTAAAGAAGATAAGATCAGATTTATCATTGGAGCATGATTTACCATATGTATCTGCGACAACTCTATACGCTGAACAAAGCTAATTATGGCTGTTGGCAGAATTAACCTCAAAAAAGTTGTCATGGACACCTCACCGCTCTTCAGCGCCATGACGCTCTCATACATTCGCAGTAACCCGAGGGAACGCAATACAGTCCTACAAAGAAATCGTCTGGAAAAATATTTTCAAGATTATCCAGATAAAGAAAGAGACTTCTTGCAACTCTTCGAGAGGATTCAAACTGTCTTAACAACATCTCATGTTATCGGTGAGATACAAGGTCTACAGAAGCTTACGGGGCGATCCCAAAGAGAGTTCTGGTTATCTTCTCTATTCATACTTAAGCGGAAAGGAATTGAAGAAAATCTGCTGAGGTTACTGGATATGAATGAGGAGAATGACAAAAAAGAACTTATTTGCACTATAGGCCCTACGGACGCTGGCCTAATAGCTTTAGCGCAGCAGGAAAGATGTGTTCTTTTGACGGATGATGGACCCCTTACGTCTTTTGCGCGCGCACAAGGCGTAGATTGTTGGTTGACACGAGATATACTTGGCTCTGCCTAACTCTCTAACTTTGCGCGGGCGCGTTGCAGGAAGGTGCGAATCATCTCTGTGACGCGCTTTTGCATCTCTGCGCTGATGCGGCCTTCGCCGACAAGACCGGCGAGCATGTGCAACTCTTTCGCGTTCTGGCGGCGCATCTCTACCTTCTGCGCGATGCGAACTAAAGTCTTCGCGCCGCGCTCTTCAAACTCGGCGATGTAGCGCAGGTAGTTCTTATTCTCAGAGGGCGCGGGCGACCACTCGATTAGCTCCGGCTGGTTTTCCGTCTGCTCGACGGCGAAGGCTGCGCGCATGGGGCCGAGCATGGGCACGTCTGCGCGCACCATCCAGCGATAAATCCCGCCCGCCTCGCGTGTGATGTTTTCGATGCCCGGCATCAGCTCGACGAAGTTGCGCACCTCGCCGAAGAATTCGCGCGCGTGCTCCAGCGTCGTTTTCATTTCCAACTGTTCGCTGTACTCAGCCTTGATACGAAACACAAGTCACCTCAAGAAATTTAACCGGACCATAGACGATGAACAAAAGATTGATGAGGGTAAACGGAACTCTCCCTTTGTCAGCCATCAAACTCACCATCAGCATATTAACGCGCCTCTATTCTCAAATCAACAGGCTGGTCCAGGCTCGCTAACTTTTTCATCACGCCGCACGTATGATTGATGTGCGACGTTAAAATTTACGGCAGTCCGACAGAGGTTTATTTATGAGCATGAGAGTTGAAGATGTTTGTCCGCGCTGCGCGGTAGGGTGGTTGCGAGCGTGGCGCGAATTGACGGAAGACGAGCAGGAGGTGGTGCGCTGCCTGCCCGGTTCCGCAGACTACAGCATTGCCGAACGCGCTGCGCGCCACAGATGGTGTACGCATTGCTGGTACGAAGCAACGGATGATGTAAGGCACAATGCTTAACGATTCTGTAGTGACAGGACAAGTCCTCGGCCCGATCAATTCACAGCAGATTCAAACAGGATGGACAGGATAAAGAAGAAACGATGAATGAGAAATGATGAGCGCGGAATGCAAGACGAAGAGATTGCTCGTTCATCATTCACCGTTTCGCGCTCAGCATTTCTTTTATCCTATTCATCCTGTCCATCCTGTTAATTTATTGTTTGGGCAAAAGGCGGGCTGCGGACTTGCCCTGTCCCTACAAATTATTCCAATGTAATTCGGTCATAGGCGGCGCGAATGTTTGTCATGTGGGAGGCGAGAGTTTTCATTAGCCCGGCGGATGAGGCGTAACCTGTGCGGCGCGCAATGTCCTGCATTGAGGGGTGATCTGCTGCGGGGAGTCGCGTCGAGCGTCCGACGATGAGACGCAGGGCGTGATCGAGTGAGCGCAGATGCGCGTAGCCCTCGTCCATCATTGAAAAATCCTGATCGGTTAATGAGCCTGCCGCGCGAAGCCTTTCGAGCGTGGCGCGCGTCGAGCGATCATTGCCCGTGTCGGGCACGTTGTCGCGCAGTTGCAGGTAGCGCGTGGCGAAGTAAACATCGAGCATCCCGCCCGCGCCGTACTTGATGTCTGTTGCGCCCGCGCTTCTTTTGGTCCTCTCTTTTTCCAGACGCTCGCGCACGCGTCGCGTCTCTGCGCGCAAGTCTTCGTCGCTTGCGCGCTGCGCCGCATGGTGGATTACGCGTCGCGCTTCTTCTTCGACTCTTGTTCCAAGTTCGAGGTCACCGGCAGCCGCGCGCAGCTTGACGTAGGCGAGCCACTCCCACGCGTCCGCACGCTCTCTCAAATAGTCAATAAACGCGCTAGCGCCGGAACAGGTCGCGCCGTTTCTGCCGTCAGGACGCAGGCGCAGGTCAACGCGGTAAAGCGAGCCGTCGCGCGTGATGCTTGAGAGGGCGGCGACGAAAAGTTCGCCGAGGCGCGCGTAAATTTCTGCGTGCCCCTGTTGAGAGATGGGCGAAGGGGTAGCGTCGTCGTAAACGAGCACGACATCCGTGTCAGAGCCGTAGTCCATGCCGCCGCCGCCGAGTCTGCCGAGGCCGAGCAC
>JBAWGU010000818.1:0-7546 GCA_049593215.1 Pyrinomonadaceae bacterium | reverse complement strand
CCACTCGCCCGCTCCGTTTTTAACTTGCAGCGCGGGTAGCTTCATACTCTTTCCGCTCTGCGAAGCTGCGACGTTATCGCTCGACCATGCGTAATCCGTCCAACCTGTCAGCAACAGCAACGTGCGTTTGCGCGTCGCGCCATCCTCATCCAGTTTTAGAGTCAGCGTGTGCTCATCGCTGTAGCCGCGTATCTTTTGGAGCTTGAAATCATCCGGGTATGTGCGGTCAAGTTTCGAGACGCGCGCAAGCACATCATGGCCGTGATCGTCGGTCGCACCGAGTGGCGCGTGAGCGTCGCGCGTCGCGTAAAGCTTAAAGGGCGGGAGCGGCGGGTCAATCATCCCTTCGTTCGGATAAACTTCAACGCCTCGCGGGTGCGCAATAGCAATCAGTTGAAACTTATCAGCATAGAGCGTCTCTTCAAGTTCATTTGTCACGCGCAGTTCATAACGCCCGTCGCGCTCCTTCAGTTGCTCCGAGCGTATGCGAACGTACTCGTCAGGGTCAGGCGTGTTGCGGCGGCCCGGCTCTTCGAGGTATCCCATCTCGCCGCCGCCCATGAAATCCGTGATGAACTCGAAACGCTCGCCGTTCCATGTGTAAAGGTAAGGACACGAAGAGGGCTTGCGGTCAAGCTCTATCACAGGCAGCGTGAGCGCCGCTGGTCCATTCGTGCGTGCGCTCACTGCCTGATTATTTGTCATCTCTATTTCAGACTGCACGACTCCCGAAGGCCACAGCACGCGCACGGCATCCGGCGCAACGCGCTTTCCCAGACCGAAGATTATGTCTGCGGGCGCAGGCGCAGGACTGGCAGCATAAGTCTCTAATTTCTGCACAAGGCTTCCCGCGCGAACCTCTATCTTCGCTTCGACGCCGCTCCGGTTGCTGACGCGTCCCTGAAGATTGACACGAATCGAACGGTTACGATTGCCGCCATCGTTGCGCACGATTTTCAGAGGCTCTGGAAGAGCGCATGTGATGAGGTCTGTGTCGCCGTCTCCGTCTAAGTCGCCAGCAGCCAGAATGCGACCGGCAAGATTGAGATGCTGTGCCTGATTGCTGAAGAGCAGAGGCGAGACAGCGTGCTTGCTCACGTTGCTCCAACTGTCGCCAAGATTGCGTAGCACGCGCAATCCATCATTTGAGAAAATCACGCAATCGAGCAAACCGTCATTGTCATAATCAATGAACTGTGCCGCACTCGCTCCTTCAGTCTCTTTAGGCGCGGCGAAAGTTTTGAAATGCCCTTTGCCATCGCTCATGGCAAACAGACCTGCCTGAGCATCAACTCCGCCAAAGAAAAAATCCGTGAAACCGTCTTTGTTGACATCGCCCGCGGCAACGCACGTCCAACGGCCTGATACATCAAGCCCGACTTCCTTTGCCACGTTGCGAAACGTGCCGTCGCGTTGATTGCTGAAGAGGTCAGGCGGCGCACCATAGTTGACTACTAAAAGATCAACGTCGCGCCGGTTGTTGAAATCCGTAGGCACGACTGCGACAGCAGGATGCAGTTCGCCTTTAACCTTTGCGGCATCTGTCACATCTGTAAACTTGCCGTTCCCATCATTACGCAGCAGCATATTCGGCGCACCTGCCACACCTGGTGAGGAGGGAAACTCCGCATTGCCAAGAGGTGTCGCTAAAGTACTCTGTCCGGCGATGAAGATGTCAAGGTCTCCGTCATGGTCAACATCAACGAAGGCAGCGGAGTTGGAGAGATAAGGGTAGGCAGGAATGTTCGCCGCTTTCGTGACATCGGAGAAACTACCATTCCCGTCGTTGTGATAAAGCGATGCGCCACCGGCGAGCATCACAAAGAGGTCCGGTCGCCCGTCGTTGTCATAATCTCCTGCGACAGCGAACAACGCTCTATCCTTGATTTTATCTGTGAGCGCGCCCGCGCTCTTCGTCACGTCAACAAACTTGCCTTTGTCATTTCGATATAGACGCTGTTCTTTATCGTTGATAACAAGCAGGTCAAGATCGCCATCGCCATCCCAATCAAACAGAGTGACGTGGCCGCCGCGCCTCATATTTGGAGTAAGAGATGTTTGCTCTCTTGAGTCGTCAGGCAACATGCTCGTCGTCGCATCTGTGAAAACGACAAGCGGCGTGGCGCGATTAACCAGTTCGCTTTCCGCGCCGATTGAGGCAATCGCTTCCGCGTACCTGCCCTGCTCTAAATAGTTTGTCCCCGTCGTCGTGCCCGCGCCGTTCGCGCGTAGCTCCTGAAATTTTTGAAGAAGACGCTGGCCTTCCGCGCGTTCGCCGTTGCGCGTCAGGGTGATTGCCAGATTGTAGAGAGCCGTCAGGTTGTAAGGCTCTGCGTCGAGCGCCGTGCGAAACGACTTGATTGCCTCCGCGTAGTTTCGTTGCTGCGCGAGAAGTTGTCCCACGTTGACGTTCGCGCCCGTATCCTGAGAGTCCGCTTCGAGCACGCGGCGAAACTCTTTGATTGCATCTTCCGTGCGGCTCTGCGATCTGGCAACAAGGCCCATGATGTAATGCGGTTGCGGCGCATTCGTATCCAACGCGGCTGCGGCCCTTGCTTCGCGCAGAGCGCCTTCAAGGTCGGGCACGTTATAGAGCGCGATGCTCAAATTCGTGCGCGCGAGTTTCAATTTGGGATCAAGCTGCAACGCGCGCTTGAACTCTTCCGCGCCTTCCCTGTACTTGAATTGCTCAAGCAGCGCGACGCCCAGATTGTTTGCGCGATACGCCTCTTCGCGCGAAGCAGGTCGCCGAGTTGCCGCTCTGGCCTGCTTCTGCCTGTTCTGCGCGCGTCTTTGTTGGAGTGAGAAAGTCGCAGAGTTCATCTGCAACAGCGAGACGAGAATTAAAAGCAACAGCATAAAGTTTACAGACCGCGCCGTTTCATGCGAGCAAATTCGCGGGGAGAGCTAAAAGTATTCTGGCCCGACCATCGCTGTCAAGAAAGGTAGAAATGAACCGGAAGGGTGTGAGTTCTTTTCCATAACAGATTCTCTTTGATATTGCAGCATGTCGCTCGATTGGTGGCCGGACACGGGGCGATTTTGGACCTTTATTGAGGGCGGGAAATTTCGTTGCGGAATTTCAATGACGGTGATATGGTGCGAGGTGTCCGTTTCTCGTCAATCAAGGCTAGCCCGTGATCCTCAAGCAGGGTGGTGTTACAAGTCGTTCGCTAAGGATGTCTAGCCATTCAATAAAAGTTCAGCCCTCCGCTATTCTTCGGAGTGGTCGAGCAGTCACCCAGGAGACAAATAAAATGTCAAAGAAAAAAGATCAAAAAGATCGAGGTTCTACCAAGCTTTGGGACAGAGTGTTTGAATCGGGGCCTCCCGCGCCTGAGCAACTCAGCAGGGGTATTAGCGATGCTCGCGTGGACTACAAAGTGCTTCGATGGTGGTGGTACGGCCAGCCAGCCGTTGATCTCGTCAAGGTAACAGTTGACGCGCCGATTGCTACTGCCGGACAATTCTTCCAGGACATCCTCAGATCGCACGGGCAAGAGGCTCAGGTCACACTCGACGTTTTCCCCTACGGGATTCCCTTCCCCGACTGGGTACGTTTCAACGTCGTCTTTGAGCGAAATATCAATCCCGTGAAAAGGTAAAGCCTCCTTTCAGGTGAAAACATGCAGGGGCCTACCGGCAACAACTATCGGGTGCTCCAGATTCATCCCACTTTGCGCTGTAATCTGAAGTGCCTCCACTGTTATTCGTCTTCCGGCCCGGAGGAGAAAGAGGAGCTATCTCTCGATCTCCTCCGGCAAGCCGTCTCGGATGCGTTTGCCGAAGGATACAATGTGGTCAGCTTGTCGGGCGGCGAGCCGTTAATGTTCAGTCCGTTGCGTGAGCTTCTGCAACATGCACGGTCGCTTGGGATGCTGACGACAGTCACGACTAATGGAATGCTGCTCACGCAAAAACGCCTACGGGATTTGCGAGAAGTCGTTGACTTAATTGCTATCAGTCTGGACGGGGTGGGCGAATCGCACGACCTGATGCGCGCCAGCCCGCGTGCGTTTGAGACAATGAAGCAGCGTCTGGATGATGTGCGCAAAGCCAATATTCCATTCGGATTTATCTTTACGCTCACAATGCACAATCTGCACGAGCTTGAGGAGGTCGCCAGATTCGCAGTCGAGCAAGGCGCGGCTCTGCTTCAAGTGCATCCATTGGAGGAGGCGGGACGCGCCGAAGACATGCTGGTTGACTCCGCACCGGATGAGCTAGAGCTGGCGTATGCGTTTCTGGAGGTTGGACGAGTTAGAAAAATATATTCCGAGAGGCTGCAAATCCAGTTGGACGTAGTTGACCGCGAATTGGTTCGTGCAAACCCGGAGCGCGTTTACGCCGCCGAGCCGATGGGTCTTGAGGACTTCAGCCAACGCCCGCTCGCGGAATTGGTCGCACCGCTCATCATCGAGCATGACGGATTCATAGTGCCCGTCCAATATGGTTTTTCGCATACTTACGGACTCGGTAATCTCAAGGATGGTTCTTTGCGCCAGCACGCGGCGGCGTGGAAAACCAACCTTTACTTACCATTCTTACGGTTGTGCCAACAGGTCTTTGACAAACTCATTGACGCAGATAAACCAGAGTTGCCCTTCACAAATTGGTACGGAAAGATTATGCAATCCAGCTACAAAGGAGCGCCTGTAAACTACCTCAACGAAAACTAGCCGAAGCCTCATAGCCGCAACGACAATCCAGAACACGCGCGCCCTGCCATCACATGAAGCCGAAATTTCCTCTGACGGCAGAGAGAAAACAGCCGCGTGAGCTTAAGGATTCTTTTTGAAAAAATCTTTGCGCTGCTGCCTGTACGTTTTGAAGGCATCATGAAAAGAGGCCGCGACTGTTCTGATCGCGGCCTCTCTCTTCTATTCAATTGTGTTCTTTTGTCGGGCGCACCAACTGCGCTGCATCGTTCGCTTAAATGTGTCGCTTGGCTTCTTCATTAGACACCCATGCTCAAAGGCTGCATCATGCGCAGGCGCGCAGGGAGTGTGTCTTTCGTGCGGCGCAAAGTTAGCGGCGGACGAATGTTTGAGAAGTAGTCAATGGCCGCGACTCGCAGGCCAACGTCTCTTCCCAGACGCTCGCTGATGTACCACTTGTGTTCGAGGATAAGCGGCCAGACTTTTCGGGCTTCTGCTACCGAGAGCTTGAGGCCCGTCAGTTCCTTCAAAGCGCGACGCTCGCTGCTCGCCTCTGCAAGTGTCCTCTCGATGACGTAATCTAATCTGAATGGTATAGGCATAAACCTTTTCCCCCTTACTACTCACAACATAGACCGCACACGGCGCGCAGGTCTTTCTTCACTTTTTTTCGTGTGAGTATTCGATGGAGATGATAAGCGCGCGGCTGCCCCGCAAGCCAATTCATTGTTATAATCCGGCGCATTAAAACTTTTAATGTCTGGGCGAAGACGGAGAAGCAGATGGAGTTATGGCAGTTGCGCACGTTTCGCATGGTGGCGGAGACTTTGAACTTCACGCGCGCGGCGGAGCGTTTGAACCTGACGCAATCGGCTGTCAGCCACCAGATCAAGGCGCTCGAAGCGGAACTCGGCGAGCCGCTTTTCATACGCGCCAAGCGCGGCGTCAAGCTCACGCAGGCTGGCGCGGTCGCTCTCGAATACACGGAGCGCATACTGGACGACGCGCAGACCATGCAGGAACAGATTTCCGGACGCGCGCACTCGCCCGTCGGACGCGTTCGTGTGGCTGCCGCGACGCAAGCCTTCGTGCATCTCTTCGCCAATCTCTTTGAATCTTTTATGAGAGAACACGCGGGCGTTGAGTTGACGTTTCGCACGACTGCGAGCACGGACCAGACCGTCACGGACATCCTCAACGGCGCGGTGGACGTAGGCTTTGCCTCGCTTCCAATCTATTCTCCGGCTCTGAAAGTGACGGAGCTTTTCGAGGATGAGATTGTGCTGGTGGTCGGCCACGCTCACAAGCTGGCTCAAAGTGAAACGGCGACGGTGAAAGAGATTGAGCGCGAGCGGCTCATACTCTTCGAGCGCGGAGCCTCCATCCGCCGCGCGACTGAAGACTTTTTCGAGCAAGTCGGCATTCGCCCCGCGCTCGCTCTGGAATCAAACGACACATACTTTATCAAGCTGATGGTCGAGCACGGTCTTGGCATCTCTCTTCTTCCATCATGGGCGATACGCGATGAAGTGTCTGCCGGAAAACTCGCGCAACTCAGCATCGAGGGCCACCGGCTGCAACGCTCCGTCGCCATGCTCTCGCTCGGACGCTTTCAGCCTTCGCCGACACGCGCCTTTATCTCATACATGCTGCGCCACAAGTCTGAGCTGCAAGAGGTGGCACGGGGCAAGCAGGAGATAGAAGAAGCTAAGGCTGCCGATTAAATCAGAGCGCACGGTAATGAAACGGGATGGTTCAAGCGAAGGCGCAAAGAAAAGAAAAACATAAGTTCGCAAAGAACCATTCAACACCTTTGCGTCCTTTGGTTCTTCTTTTCTTGCGTCTTTGCGTGAACCATCTCGTTTGACGCACCCAATTTATGTGCTTAGATTTAGATTCTCAATAATGGCACAGAGCAAGATAAAGTCTGCAAAAATCAGGATGCCCGTTTACGGCATCTTTGGCCTCGTCATCATTGTCGCTGCCGAAGCTCTCCTGTTCGCGGGCAACAACCTTGTCGGACATTGGTTCACGCCGATTGTCTGGACGGGCTACGCTCTGTTCATTGACGCGCTTGTTTATAGGTTGACAGGGCGTTCGCTCATCACAACAGATCGTGTTGAGTTGCTGATTATCTGCGTCGTCTCAATTCTCTGCTGGTGGTTGTTCGAGTTCTACAACTCGCCGCGCTTCTGGAATTCCGATCTTGAGCTATGGTGGCACTATCATAACCTTGAGCCGAATCCTTACTTGCGGCGCGCGGGTTACGACTGGGCCTTTGCCACGATCTTCCCTGCGATGTTTTTGACGGCGCAGCTATTCGAGACGACTCTCTTTGCAGGATTGAAGACGCGTGCGTTGATTAAGTTTTCAAAGTCTACTCTCTACCTGATGATCCTGCTCGGCGCGGCGACAGCGTTAATCCCTCTGCTCGTCATCTCACAATGGCTTGTGCCGCTTGTGTGGCTATCGTTCACTCTCCTGCTTGACCCTATCAACGCTTTGCGCGGCTGGCCTTCGATTGTGGGCGACCTTTCGCATGGGCGCTGGCGGAGGCTCCTCTCACTACTGGCGAGCGGCGCGGTGTGCGGCGTGCTGTGGGAATTCTGGAACTACTGGGCGTTGTCGAAATGGACCTACACAGTTCCGTATCTCGGCAATGTCAAAATTTTCGAGATGCCTGTGCTCGGCTTCGGAGGCTTTCCACCCTTCGCCGTCGAATGCTGGGTCATGTACATCTTCTGCCGCTCGCTACTGTCCTCTAAATCTCCAAGAGAAGAATCTTTCGTTTGGGTTACAGGCGAGTAAGGAAAAGATTTAATCTCGCGCAAAGGCGCAAAGACGCAAAGAAGAACGCGAAGCTGTTGAGTACTTCATCACCTTGAGTG
>JBAWGU010000817.1:0-9078 GCA_049593215.1 Pyrinomonadaceae bacterium | reverse complement strand
TGATAGAGAAACGCCCGGTCGCGTTTATGCGACGACTATCAATACGGCGACGGGCGGCGGCTTCTTCTTCGTCAGCACGGACAACGGCATGACCTGGCAGCCTTCGATGCGCAACATGCCGCCGCGTCTGATCAGCTACTCGATTCTGCAAGACGAGCGCAACGGCAACATCATTTATCTGGGCACGAATCTTGGCGTCTATCGTTCAACGGACAGGGGCGCATCATGGTCGCCCATTGGCGCTCCAAAGCCGTTGGAGAAGAAGCCTGTGAGGAGAGGAGCAAAGCGGCGCGCTTCTGCCTCAAGCGCTGCTTCATCAGCAAAGGCGGGGCGTCCTGATGAGATGGTCAAACGCGCGCAGGCTGCTTTGAATGCTGCCGGATACAATATTGGCGAGCCTGACGGACAGGCTGGCTCGCGCACTGTCACTGCGCTCAGAAAGTTTCAGGCAGAGAAGCTTATTCCTGTCACAGGAAAAGTTGATGATGCAACAATGACTGCGCTCGGTCTGGGCGGCGGCGTTGAAGCCACAACTGCTTCGGGCAAATTGCCCACGATTGTTCTTGAATTGACAGACGCGGTTAATGCGTTGGTTCACACGACAGACCCGGGTAATGGGCGTTCGGGAATTCTGGCGGCGACGAATGCCGGTCTCTTCCGCACTTATGACCCGACGCAAGGCTGGGAGAAGCTCTCTTACGGAAGCGGCCTGGACCAACGGACGACCTGCATCTCGACCAATTCACAAAATGCGTCAACGATCTGGGTTGGCACAGCTACCTCTGGCGTGCTTGTTTCGCGCGACGCAGGCGCAACCTGGGAACAGGTGCCCGGCGTTCCGGCCATCGCTCCCATCAGCGCCATCGCGCAGGACAAACAGCGCTCGGCCTACGTCTATGTGGGCACGAAACAATATTTCTACTATTCGCATGACGGGGGGCAGAAGTGGGTCCGGCGAGGCGGCAATCTCACCTACGGTGACTACGCGAGCATTCTCATCAACCCGCAAAACGGGGATGAGATTTATGTCGGCAACGCTTATGAGAATGGCGGCGGCGTCTATTTCTCAAAAGATGCGGGCATAAACTGGCAACGTGTTGACCCTAGTGATCGAAGACTACCGAGCCAGCGCATTTGGGCGCTTGCCTTTGATCCGCTTAATAGTCGCAGGCTTTTCGTCGGCTCGCATTCGGCTGGCGTTTACGTTGCCGAGCGCGGTGGCAACGCCTCTGCCCTTTCAAATTCAGATAAGTAGGAAGAACTGACAGGGGATAAATAATCCGAAGGTTATTTATCCCCTCTACATTTTGACTGGTCCCGTCAATGCTCATGCCTGTTTTCATTGACAACTGCGCTATACACTAATATCTTCACTTCGTATTTCAGGCTCTTTTCTGCTGACGAATGCCTCCTCGATTGACCTCGCCACAACTGATAGTGAAATGAATCGTTAAATGATTCATTTAATAATGGGGAGCAACGTAGGTGTTCAGGCCGGGGGTCGGTATAGCAGGCTTTTGGGGCTATCCCCACTAAGGACCACAACACTGTGCGGGGAGAGAGATTGAGTTAAGAATTTCGATCTCGTAAATCAGCGCCGTTGAATTTTCGTTTAATACCAGAAATCTTCTACCTGAAGCTTCCGACACGTTTTCTTGCAAGGTGGACGATGAGACTCTATAATCACGCCAGTCAAAGTGTAATAGCATTTCGTTCTTCGCGCCTGCGGAGCAACGTTGCTCCGTAGAAGTTCACTGATTTTCCCCATTTGCCCCGACTCCTCCATTCAATGTTGTTTGCATGAAGGATGTCAGGCCATTTTTAGAGCGAACTGACCCATGAAAGAATGCCCCACCTGCAAGTGTTGCCTCCCAGACTCGTATGATCGGTGCCCGACCGATGGAAGCGGTCTATCCTTCTCCTTCATTGGCGACCCTTTGCTTGAAGACCGCTACCAGCTAGAGCACTACGTTGGGAGAGGCGGCATGGGAGTCGTTTACAAGGGCCGCCATGTCTTCCTTAAAACCTCCCACGCGATCAAGGTTATTCTGCCGGAACTGGTCGGCAGCGATCCCGGCCTTATTACACGCTTCCGCCAGGAGGCTATGGTGGCCGCCTCAATTCGTCATCAGAACGTCGTCACCGTGACAGACTTCGGGGTGGCGCACGGCAAGATGCCTTTTCTCGTGATGGACTTTATTCAGGGACAATCGCTACAGGACCTTCTTGAAAGGGAAGGGAGTTTGTCGCCGGAAAAAGCTCTGGAGATTTTAGTGCCTGCGGCGGCAGGCGTGGGCGCGGCTCATCGCCAGCACATCGTGCATCGAGACCTCAAGCCACTGAACATTATGTTGCAGGATGGCTTGCCGGTCCAAGAAGCAGTTAAGGTGTTGGATTTCGGCTTAGCCAAGATCAAATCCGGCGATATGTTTGGCTCCTTCGTGCTGGCTCAAACGACAGCGTTAATGGGTTCGCCATTCTACATGGCTCCTGAGCAATGGTCTGAAGACGAACCCGACGCGCGTGCCGATATCTATAGCATGGGAATTATTCTCTTTCAGATGCTCTCAGGTGATGTGCCTTTCAAAGGCACGGGTATCCCCATCATCATGAAGAAGCATATGATAGATAATCCGCCATCGTTTGAATCTGTGGGAGTGGATGTGCCTCCGGCGGTAGAAGCCGTGGTGCATCGTGCGCTTGAAAAGGAACCCGGCAAGCGACCTCAAAGCATCGAAGAGTTCGTTGAAGAATTCCGCGAGGCAGTCGGAGGCCGTTCTTTGGCTGTCACACAGTTGCTCCCGGAGCGTCCTGTGAAAAAGGCTTCTCCGACGCGCAGCCGAACCAAGAAGCGAACGGGAACAACGAGACCTCTGAAAACTAAACCATCTGTAGAAGAATTGATGGTTGAAGCGCATCGTCATTTTAAAGAGGAACAGGAGCGCCTCGCCTCAACCGAGAACGAGAAAGCAGCGCCGCTTGAGGCAACCAAACCGGCGGAGACGAAACACTCAAGACGCCTGACGCGGGAGCGTAAAGAGCAGCCGCCCGAACCCCCTGCGCCGACTATATATGCTCCTCCACCTGAGCCTAAGAGAGATAGTACAGTCACTCAACCTGCTCTTGCCGTGTCGCATGAGGCTCCTCTCATACAGCCGACCATACAGCCGGAACCAAAAGTCTTTACGACCAGCAGTGACCGTAAAGTTGATACTCCGGCAAACACTGAGATTCAAATTCCGTGGCAGCAGAGCAGGCCATCCCTTCAGGCTTCCGGCATTGGCTTCGATATTGCTTCTCAGAAGAAACCATTAATCCTTATCACCAGCGGGGCAGGAGCAGTGATTCTGCTTCTGCTGGTAATTGTCGTTCTTCATTTCAGCACGTCAAATTCCACCGGAGAAAAAAAGAGAAATGCACTATCTACTCCGGCTGAGATGCCATCGGGCAGAGATGCTTCTACGTCTTCGGAAGCGAAAGCGAACATGGTCAGAGTGCCGGGCGGGACATATATGATGGGCCGCAGCGATGTGCCTTCGACAAGGAATCAATATCCTGCGCACTCTGTCGCCATCAGCGACTTCTACATTGACAGGACAGAAGTAACCAACGCTGAATATGCCATGTGCGTTCAGGATTACGCGTGCAAAGCCCCGGATGGCTGGCCGGACAATGCGCCGCCGAAGGGAAAGGAGCAGCTACCGGTTTCCAGCGTCTCATTCGACGATGCGCAAGCCTTCGCTTCCTGGCGCTCAAAGCGCGATGGCGTGAGGTATAGTTTGCCGACTGAGGAGGAATGGGAGTATGCCGCGCGGGGGAGCGATGAAAGTAATACTTACCCATGGGGCAAAGAGTGGATGGAGGGTTATGCTAATGTTGGCAGCAGTGCTCCGAGACCTGTCGGCTCATATCCAAAAGGAGCATCGCCTTTCGGCGCTCTTGATATGGTAGGCAATGTCTGGGAGTGGACATCTTCAAGAAGCTCTGTTTATCCCGGCAATAGTGATGTCAAGGTAGACTCAGATAAGGTCAATTGGATTGTGACACGTGGCGGCTCCTATTTTAACACTGGGCGTGACAATGACGATGTAACGGCAACGCGCCGACTGGTGACATCACCTTCGACTAAACATCCATCTCTTGGTTTCCGCCTCGTCCGCTCAGATCGATAGAGAACGCAGCAAGAAATTCTGTTAGTTAAAGCGTCTCCGGGTGAAACAATAATAATGAGAGTCTCTCTTTGGTTCATACGGGCCATTCAAGCGGCAGCCTTACTCTCATGTTGTGGCGCTCTCAATCCTTTGTACGCGCAATTCGGGGGAGAAGGCGTCAGCTCAGCACGCAAAAAGAATAATGAAATACGCACGCGCGCTCATAAAGCCCCCCGGATACGCAAATTTCCTATCAACCCTCCACCGCGCAACTCCGATGAGAATCGAACCTCTGAGCCTGTCGTAAGTCCGGCAGTTGAGAGCCGCAATCAAGGCTTAAGCAGCTTGACGAGTGGAGACTATGAAAAGGCCGTAGAATTCTTTAACCTGGCTATTAAACAGAATCCCGGCGACGCCTATTCCTACTACTACTTAGGTGCAGCCTACAGTGCTTTGAAAAAATATGACGAGGTGGTGGCTGCTTATGAGAAAGCTATTCGTTTGAACCCGCAGGCGGCGGACGCAGATACTTATTACAATTTAGGCGGCGCTTATTTCGAGTTGAAAAATTATCCTGAAGCGGCCAAAGCCCTGACCAAAGCTATTGCGCGCGAAGAGCGAAATAATGATGCCTACATTGATCTGGGCGATGCTTATAGCAAAATGTATAACTGGCCGGAGGCTATCAAAGCTTATAACAAAGCTTTAGAGATCAAACCCGACATTGATGATCCGGACATCTATTATAACTTAGGCGTAGCCTACGATGCCCAGAATCAGAGTGAAAAGGCGATAGAGTTTTACCAGAAGGCGATTGAGCACAACATCACGGATGCCGCCGTTGCTTATTACAAAATCGGGTTTGCATATTACAACTTAAATAAACAACCGGAGGCTGTTGAAGCTTTCAAAAAAGAGTTGGAGACTAAATCCGATGACATCAATGCTGCGAATGCCTATTATTATCTGGGCGAATATTATAGCGAGCAACGCAAGTATGCTGAGGCCATAGAAGCTTATAAAGGGACTATTAGAATCAATCCAAAAGACGATCTGGCCTATTACAATCTGGCTGTGGCGTATTACAACAGCAGACCTCCGCTGATGAAAGAGGCAATATCTACATTGCAAGATGCGATAAAGGTCATTGTTGATAGTAATGGAAATCCATTCACTGATTACAGATTTCTGGGCCGCATTTATCTTGACAGCAATCAGACAGCCGAGGCGGTAGAGCCGCTCGAAAAGGCCGCCAGCCTTGATCCTAAAGACGGCGAGACCCATTACCGTCTGGGCTTAGCCTACAAAAGGTTGAGTCGGCTCCCTGAAGCAGTGGAGCAATTTAAGCAGGCTATCAGTCTGGGTAGTGGTGAAAGGTTTGTGCCGGGAGCGCATTACAATCTGGGCGAAGCCTACCTCAAGATGAATAACACGACCGGGGCACAGGAAGAGTGCAACACCCTTAAACCTCTGGACCAAGCGATGGCAAACAGGCTTTGCCTGCAAATCAAGTAAAGCTCTGAAGAGGCCGTGTCCAAATTCAAGCGCCTGAGCATTGCTCGGTTGCTTGCTTAGATACAGCAGTGCTAAATCCGTAACATTGGGAGACATCAATGAGAAAAAGGAATTCCTCGCTATTCAAGTTTTTTGCCGCTTTGACGCTCCTTCTGTGTGTTGGAGCAAATATTAAACTCCGCGCACAATCTGCCTCAGGCGGAACGAGTGTGAGCGGCATGGTTCAGGATAAGAAAAGTGTTCGCCCGCGCCGTGTCAATGCTTCCGCCTCTGCGGCAGAGTCGAGCAGCGCGGAAAGTAATAAGCCGCCAGCACAACCCGATAGAGCATGGGACGCTTTCAATCAAGGCGTGGGGAGCTATCAGATGCAGAAGTATGAAGAGGCTATTGCCAGTCTCAAACAGGCTGTGAGCATCAATCCTGATTATGGCGCTGCCTATTATTATCTGGGCGAATCCTATAGCGCACTAGGCCAGCACGAAGAGGCCATCGAATCGTATCAAAATGCGAGTCGGCTTAAACCGAACAACGCCGTTATTTTCAATAATCTTGGCGTGGAGTACAACGAGGTACGGCATTACAACGAGGCCATAGAGGCATTTAAGCAATCGCTCAGTCTCAGGAAAGGCGACGCGATGACCTATTACAATCTGGCCGTGGCCTATCACAATAACCTGCGGTTCCGTGAAGCGATTGAAGCCTATCAGCAGGCCATCGGTCTTGAATCTAAAGATAGCAAGGCTTACTACGGTCTGGGGCTGGCTTCTTATGATGCAGGGTCGTATGAGCTAGCCATCCCACCTCTTAAAGAGGCCATCCGCCTCAAGCCGGATTTGGGCGAGGCTTATTATCATCTGGTTTTAACCTACATGAAACTTGACAACAGGGATGAAGCGGTCAGCCAGTATAATACTCTCAAAAATATTGACTCAACTCTGGCTGATAAACTCTCGGTTCTGTTCCGAACGAAGTAGGTCTCTGTGGAAGCTCTGAGCAGCTAATGAAGTAGATTTACTTGTACAAGCTCTGGTTGAGATAAGGGCTGGACGCTCAAGCGAGGAGTTGCTTCAAGATGGCATCTTCAAAAAACGGAGCTGGAAAAAGGCTCTCCCTTCGGCCCGCCTTTTCCTGCGCGAACGCCGGGCGTCTTAGGACATCTGGACCAGGCTGACCTGAACGTTGCGGCCTGCTTCATAGCCGAGTTGTGATTGCCGCGCGAAGTTTCAACAGCACTTAGCCTTGACACACCAGCATTTTGGCGTGTACATTTCCAACCTACCCGGTCAAGCGGCGGGTGTTAGTCGGACCAAGCGGGCGACTACGGGCATGGCGGAAATCGAAAAACATTATAACCTCCTTTTCCAACTCTTTGACGGCTCGCATCCTCGCATCAAGTTTTCCTGTCCGACTAAACACCAACACAACCTTAGCATGTGAGGCCGCAACAAGATTCTGGCCGCGCGTGTAAGCAGTAACGCGTCGCTTCGGTCGGGTACTGGCGCGAATAGTTCTACAAACGCGCCGAAATTCAAGCAGGAGTTCGACAGGAGTTTGCATGTCCACCGAAGAAACCAAGCCTATTGAGGGCGAGGCCAACAACACAACACCTTCAGCCGACGACCAGAACGCGTCGCCGCAAACAGAGAGTGAACAGAGTAGTGCGCCAGCAGCTTCAACTGCGCCCGCGCAGTCGTCTGCGGCTTCCGCCGCTCCGGCCAAATCGGAAGCTGCGGATGCGGATGACGATGACGAAGCGCGCCCAAGCGGCGACATGGATTTTGGCGCGATGCTCGACCAGTTTGAGCAGGAGCAGGCTGCCTTTCAAGAAGGCGAAGTCGTGCGCGGCAAAGTCATCGGCGTGAGCGAGCGCGGCGTCGTCATTGATTTCGGCTACAAGTCCGAAGGCATCGTCAATCAAGCCGAGTTCACAGAGAACGGCCAACTCACGGTCAAGCCCGGCGATGAGGTTGACGTGCTCGTCAAGAGCATGGAGACCAGCGAAGGCTTCCCCGTCCTTTCCCGCGCCGACGCTGTGCGAATGAAAGCCTGGGATGAATTAGAGAAGGCTTACAACGAGGGCACGCCGATTAAAGGTCGCGTCACTGAGCGTATCAAGGGCGGCCTAAGAGTTGACATTGACGGCATCGCAGCCTTCCTGCCCGGCTCGCAAGTTGACATTCGCCCCGTGCGCAATCTGGACACGCTGCGCAATCAGGAGATTGAAGCAAAAGTCATCAAGCTCAATCGCAAACGCTCAAACGTCGTACTCTCGCGCAAGGCCGTGCTGGAAGAGCAGAACGAAGGCAAGAAGGGCCAGACGCTCAACCAGATTGAAGAAGATATTATTGTCGAAGGCCAGATTAAGAACCTGACAGATTACGGCGCGTTCGTTGACCTCGGCGGCATTGACGGTCTTCTTCACGTCACCGATATGTCATGGGGACGCTTGCAGAATCCTGCGGAGCTTTTCAAAGTCGGCGACAACGTGCAGGTCAAGGTCTTGAAGTTTGATAAAGACCGCGAGCGCGTCTCTCTCGGCTACAAGCAACTTCTGCCTGACCCGTGGGCCAGCATTGACGAGCGTTACCCGATTGGCAAACGCCTCAACGGTAAAGTTGCGAGCGTTGCTGACTACGGCGCGTTTATCGAACTCGAAGCGGGCGTCGAAGGTCTCGTGCATGTTTCAGAGATGAGCTGGTCCAAGCGCATCAAGCATCCTTCAAAGCTCGTCAACGTCGGCGACGTTGTTGATGTCGAAGTTCTCAGCATTGATCAGAAAGCGCGCCGCATCAGCCTCGGCATGAAGCAGGTCCAGTCTAATCCATGGGAGACTTTGAACCAGCGTTATGAAGTCGGCTCGCGCGTGCAGGGCCGCGTGCGCAACCTGACGGACTTCGGCGCATTCATCGAAGTCGAGGACGGCGTTGACGGCCTCGTTCACGTCTCTGACATCTCATGGTCCAAACGCATCAAGCATCCCGGCGAGGTCTTGAAGAAGGGGCAGGAGATCGAAGCCGTCATCACGAGCATTGACACGGAGAATCGCCGTCTCTCGCTCTCAATCAAAGACCTTGAGCCGAACGCATGGGAGCGTTTCATCACCACTCATAAACCCGGCGATGTGGTGCGCGGCAAGATTGCGCGCTTCGCAAACTTCGGCGCGTTCGTCGAGTTGGATGAAAACCTCGAAGGCTTGTGCCACATCTCTGAGCTTTCGGAAGAGCGAGTCAACAAGCCCGAAGACGTTGTTCAAATCGGGCAGGAGATGGACTTCAAGATTCTGCGCATTGACCCTGAGTCGAAGAAGATTGGTCTCTCTGCGCGCGCCGTCGGCAAGGATGAGCCTATCGTTGACGCGAAGACTTATTCGTCTGAAGCGGGCGGCGGCATGGCCTCGCTCGGAGAGCTGGCA
>JBAWGU010000816.1:0-1932 GCA_049593215.1 Pyrinomonadaceae bacterium | reverse complement strand
TTCATCCCTCATCCCTTTGCCCTCATCCCTGCTCTTCAGCGTCGTCTGACTTTGCTTGCGGCTTTGCGCGAGATGCGGAACGAGAAGGCTTCGCGTTCGGCGAATTCCTGCATGGCGCGCAGGAATTGTTCGCGGTCACGCCCGCTAATGTACGCCGCCGCGTCCGCAGTTTCAATCGCGTAAGGATAGCCTAAGCCCCCAACGCATTCGGCGCGCACAGCATTAACTACGTCATCCAGCAAGCCTGCTTCATAAATCCATGCCGGAACGTCCAGACGCGCAGGCGCGCTCTCGCCCGTCGTCTGCAAATAGGTGAATCCGATGAGAGGCTTGCCTTCATCATCGTTGAAGTAATCAGTCGCGCCCTTGCGCTGACAGTAACAGAAGATAGTTCGATCACCCCAGTTTGCAAGAAGCGGTTCTTCATCAACCGCGACGCGCAGGAGTTGCGCATCGTAAAGCGAGCGGCTGCGCTTGCCGCCTGCCGTCCTGTCGAGCGTATCTAAGAGCCACACCAGATCGCGCGCGTAGCTCTGGTCCACATATCCGACAACGGGAACTCCCATCTCTTTCGACAACAGGACGAGATTGCGAACAGCCTTGATGTAATCGTCTTGCAGCTTCGTCTTCGGCAGCGCGATAGAGATAAGCAGCGTGCCGTCGAAGAAAGCAACAGGCGTTCTCTCTTTGCGCTCTTGCCAGCCCTTTTTCTTTTTCAGGAATTCCGCCACCGCCTCTGTCTCTTTTTTGAAGCGGCAGAATCCGATGTAGCTCTCCGCGCTCAGCCCACCCTTTGCGGCTTCCAACAAATCGCCGGGCGAGATGATGTAAGGCCGCGCGTCTTTGATGTAGCTGCCATCGCGCGTGTGAGCGTTCTCGAACCATGCGACCTGCACGGCTGCGACAGGCATAGAGACTTCTCTGCCGGGCACAAGCTGGCTGCCATCCGCCGCGAACGTCACGCGCTCGTGCAACACATCTACGGCCCACGCACGCGCCTCTTCGTGCGAATGCCAGCTCACGCCGAACGGCACAACCATCTTGCCGCCGCGCTCCAACTCAGAAGACGGCAACGCGCCCAACTCTTTCGCAAGCTCAGCCACGCGGCGAATCTCTTCCGAGCTTTGCCCGTCAAGCAAACGCATACGCCGCGCGTAATCGCGCACGTCATCACGCCACTCGCGGTCAAACACGATAAAGCTCTCGCGCTGCGCTTCAAGCTCTTTGACGAGGAGATTCGGGTACAGCATAAAAGCAGTAGTCAGTTTTCAGTTTTCAGTTTTCAGCTTTGAATGCTGCTGCTTCCTGCTCTGTTTTCTTTAGTCGGCTCGTCCGTTGTCAAATTCAATGCTCTTTAAGCTCTGCCAACTGAAAACAGAAAACCGAAAACTGAAAACTGCTTTACTTCCCTTTTTGCGCTCGCGCGAATTGGTCGGCGGAGGGAGAGTAGCGCGTGGTTATCAGTTTGCCGCCGAGGAAAGTGTAAACGATGCCGTCCTTGAGATTGCGATAGATTGCGCCGCCCTTGATGTCTTCGTGCTGGAAGTCAGACTTTTTGGGCAGGCCCAGCGATTCGGGCGTGTCCGAAGCTTTGCTGTGTTGCAGGACGACCTGCAAGACCGTGCCTTCAAGCTCAGGAGACAGTTTTTTGCTGGCGATGAAGCGCGCGGTAACAAAGGCGACGGTGACCTCGCCGCCCGCGACTTTGAATTGCAGCGTACTCTCCTGGCCCGGTTGATCCGTAATCGGCTTGCCGAGAATGCGCTCGACATCAGCGCGTCTGGATTTTAGAGGCTCGATGCCGTTCCATGTTGCGGCCCACGCGCTCTGCGAAAAGGTTAAGAGTGCGACGAAGCTCATCAAGCAGAGAGCCGCACCGCGCCCCGCCCGTTTGCGAAGAAAATTCTGTTTGCTCATAACGCGATGATAGAT
>JBAWGU010000815.1:0-6741 GCA_049593215.1 Pyrinomonadaceae bacterium | reverse complement strand
TGCACCTGTCACCATCGCGGAGGTCTTGAAGCGGCTCGACCGCGACAAGGCGAAGCAGGCTCTTGCGGCGCGCGTCAACGGGCGCGAGGTTGACCTTGCCTACACGCTCAGCGAGCAGGAGAACGGCGAGCCTGTTGAGATTGAGCCGGTGCTGCCACAGACGCTCGAAGGCTTGGACGTGCTGCGCCATTCGACCGCGCATCTGCTGGCGGCAGCCGTGCTGGACCTTTTCCCCGGCACAAAGCTCGGCATCGGGCCTGCCCTATTGGACGACCCGCGCTACGGCTTCTTCTACGACATGATTGCGCCGCGACAGTTGACCGAAGAAGACCTGCCCGTCATCGAGAAGCGTATGCGCGAGATTTCAAAACGCAATCTCGCCTATCGTCGTGAAGAGATTACAAAAGCGGACGCGCTTAAGATTTTCACAGAGCGCGAAGAGCCTTTGAAGTGTCAACTGATTGCCGATAAGGGCGGCGAAACCGTCAGCGTCTATTACATCGAAGGCTCGCCGTTCATAGATTTCTGTCTCGGCCCGCATGTGCCGAACACAAACAAGCTGAAAGCCTTCAAACTGCTTTCGCTCTCCGGCGCATACTGGATGGGCGATGCGACTCAGCCGCAGATGCAGCGCATCTACGGCACAGCCTTCTTCACACAGGAAGAGTTGGATTCGTGGACCAAGCAGCGCGAGGAAGCAGAGCGGCGCGATCATCGCCGCATCGGGCGCGAGCTTGATCTCTTCTCGATTCAGGAGCAGTACGGGCAGGGCTTGGTCTTCTGGCATCCGAACGGCGCGATTGTTCGGAAGCAGATGGAAGATTACCTGTACGAAGAGTTGGTACGCGCTGGCTACAAGTTTGTCTATACGCCGCACATCGCCAAGCGCGAGTTGTGGCAGTTAAGCGGGCATGAGCAGAACTACGGCGATTCCATGTTTGCGCCGACCAGGCTCGAAGAGACAGAGTTTCGTTTGAAGCCTATGAACTGCCCTTTTCACATAGGCATCTACAAATCTCAGCAGCGTTCCTATCGTGACCTGCCGCAGCGTTACGCAGAGATGGGCACAGTCTATCGCGCGGAACTCTCAGGCACGCTGCACGGCTTGATGCGCGTGCGCGGCTTCACTGTTGACGACGCTCATCTCTTCTGCACTCCCGATCAGGTACGCAAAGAGATTAGCGACTGCATTGATTTCATCAACAAGGTTTTCAAGACCTTCGGTTTTGAGAAGGTAAAATTCGAGTTGTCCGTCAAAGGCAGCGATACAAGCAAGCACTATCTGGGCGAAGAAGAAGATTGGCTGAAGGCCGAAACTGCGCTCGCAGAATCGTTGGACGAGCGCGGCGTTGTTTATGAACGCGTCGAAGGCGAAGCTGCCTTCTACGGCCCGAAGATTGATTTCAAGATTGAGGACGCGATTGGACGCCTCTGGCAACTCGGCACTGTGCAGTGGGATTTCAATCTGCCGGAGCGTTTCCAGCTTGAGTACGTTGGTGAAGACAACAAGCCGCATCGCCCTGTGATGGTGCATCGCGCTCTCTTCGGCTCAATCGAACGCTTCTTCGGCGTGTTGATTGAACAATACGCAGGCGCGTTCCCGATGTGGCTTGCGCCCGTGCAGGTGGCCGTGCTGCCAATTACGGATCGCGTCAACGATTATGCAGAACGCGTCGCGCAGGAGTTGCGAGACGCGGGCCTTCGCGTTGACACAAACCTGCGCGGCGAAAAGATTGGCGCAAAGATACGCGACGCGCAGTTGAAGAAAATTCCTTTCATGCTCGTTGTCGGTGACCGCGAGATGGAAGAAGGCAAGGTCGCTGTGCGCGAGCGAAGCAAAGGCGACATAGGGACAATGACGCTTGACGAGTTCAAGCAGATGGCGCGCGAACTCGTCACGTCGCGTGCGATTAGAAACGATAGTCTGGGGTCTGAAGTCTAAAGTCTGGAGTCAAATGCTTTTTGTCTTTGACTTAAGACTCCAGACTCTTGACTCCTGACTCACAACATTGGAGGTGCAGATATAGCTACAGGCTTTCGAGGTCGCGGTGGACAGCGCCCGGACAATCGTCGTGGGCCAGCCGCGCGTATTAATGAAAGGATTCGCGTGCCGCAGGTGCGCGTGATAGGAGATGACGGCGAGCAGTTGGGCGTGATGGACACGCGCGATGCTGTGCGGCTAGCGCGCGAGAAGAGTCTTGATCTGGTCGAGGTCGCAGCCAACGCGGACCCGCCCGTTTGCCGCATCATTGATTTCGGCAAGTTTCAGTACGAGGCAAAGAAGAAGGCTGCCGAAGCCAAGAAGAAGCAGGTCGTCATCACTGTCAAAGAAGTCAAGTTTCGTCCGGGCACGGACGAGCACGACTACGACTATCGCATGAAGCGTTCGCGCGAGTGGTTGCAGGAGGGCGACAAGGTGAAAGCGACCATTTGGTTTCGCGGGCGCGAGATGACGCACCGCGAACTCGGCGCGCGAATCTTAGAGAAGCTTGAAAAAGATTTGGCGGACGTTGGCGAAGTCGAAGCGCGCCCGCGCATGGAGGGCAACCAGATGTTTATCATCCTCGCCCCCAAACGCCACAAGAGCGCGGCGAAGCCGGATCATCCCGCTTCACCGCCGCCGCCGTCGGAACAGAGAGAGAGTTAAATTTTACTGAGGAGCAGTTATGCCAAAACTTAAAACACACAAAGGCGCGGCCAAGCGTTTTCGTTTGACCGCCACCGGAAAAATCAAACGCGGACATTCGCACGCGCGACACATTCTGACCAAGAAGACGACCAAGCGTAAGCGTCAACTCGATATTGATGGAATCGTCTCCGATGGCGATCAGAAACGCGTCGAAGCAATGCTGCCGTATGGACGCGACTAAAGGCTGTCAGTAGTCCGTAGTCAGTTGTCCGTTGTTTTGAATGTTATCTACGTTGATTGTTTCATCTTTAGCATTCATTCAAGCAAACACAAACAACGGACCACGGACTACTGGCAACGGACAGTTTTAATCATTTCTTTTAGGGAGGTAAAAATTATGCCCCGCGCAAAACGTGGAAACAAGCGTCTCGAAAGGCGCAAGAAGATTCTCAAATTAGCCAAAGGTTATCGCGGCACAAAGTCTAAGCTCTATCGTTCGGCCAAAGAGTCTGTCGAGCGCGGACTCAATTTCGCTTACACGGGCCGCAAGCTCAAGAAACGTGATTTCCGTAGTCTCTGGATTGTTCGCATCGGCGCAGCCGCGCGCATCAACGGCTTGAACTATTCGCAGTTCATGCACGGCTTGAAAGTCGCAGGCGTAGAGCGTGACCGCAAAGTCCTCGCAGACATCGCCGTCAACGAGCCGGATGCTTTTACGGCGCTCGCCGGACAGGTCAAGAGCGCATTGGAGAACGAGCAGCAGCAACGCGCTGCCGCAGCTTAGAAACAGAGCTAGTGAAGGGTTCCAAACATTATGGCAAGCCCTGAGCAGGGAGACCAGAATCTCCTACCGGAAGAACAGGCTGAAGCTGCACGCAAAGCGTTCGAGCAAGAGTTCGAACGCTTTGCGCGCTTTCGCGGAAGTGTGGAAGCAGAAGCCCTGACGCTTAACGGCGCGGAAACTCTGCGCCGCGAACTCGCAGACCTGCGCACGCGTCACACAGGCAAAAAGAGCGGATTAGCTTCAGTCAAAAAACTTATAGGGCGCGTTGCTCCTGAAAATCGCGCGGCCTTCGGTCAGCGTGTGCAACAGATTGAAGCGGAGATTGTCGCTGCGCTTGATGAAGTTGAGCAGAAGCTTAAAGAGTTCATCGCCGCCGCTCAGGTTGAACGCGAGCGCATTGATGTGACGCTGCCCGGTCGTCGTCCGCGTCGCGGGCATCTGCATCCGATTACGCTGCTTCGCCAAAAAATCGAAGACATCTTTGTCTCGCTAGGTTACGTCATCGAAGATGACCGCGAGATTGAGACGGATTTTTACAACTTCGACGCGCTCAACATTCCCGAAGGCCATCCGGCACGCGCATCGCAAGATACTTTCTATACGACGGAAGACTTCGCGCTTCGCTCGCAGACTTCTACTGTGCAGATTCACGCGATGCAGCGACGGGGCGCACCTGTGCGGATGATTGCGCCGGGCCGCGTCTTTCGTCGTGACACGCCCGACCCAACGCATAACCCCATGTTCTATCAGGTCGAAGGTCTCTGCGTGGATCGAGGCATCACGCTGGCCCACTTGAAGGGGACGCTGCAAGAGTTTGTGCATCAACTCTTCGGCCCTGAGATCCGCACGCGCTTTCGGCCCAGCTACTTTCCGTTCACGGAGCCGAGCGCGGAGGTTGATTACAGTTGCTTCAAGTGTGGCGGCGAGGGCTGTCGCATCTGCAAAGGCTCCGGCTGGATAGAGCTTGGCGGCTCAGGCATGGTCCATCCAAACGTCCTGCGCGCCGTCGGCGTTGACCCTGAAGAGTTCTCAGGCTTCGCCTTCGGCTTCGGCATTGATCGCATGAGCGCACTGCTCTACAAGATAGACGACATACGCCTGCTCTTCGACAACGACGTGCGCTTCCTTGAACAATTCAATTAAAAATTGTCAGTAGTCCGTTGTCAGTTGTCAGTTGTAAAAACAGTGCAACGGACAACGGGCAACGGACAACGGACTGCTTTATGAATATTAGTTACAACTGGCTAAAGGATTTGGTGGAAACGAAACTTGCGCCGCGCGAGTTGGCGGAGCGTCTGACGATGGCGGGCCTTGCGGTGGAGAGTGTGCAAGAGGTTGGGGATGATTACGTGTTGGAGTTTGATCTGACATCGAATCGGCCTGATTGCTTGTCGCATCTGGGCATCGCGCGCGAGGTCGGGGCGATTGAGGGCGCGAGCGTTTCTGTACCTGAGTCCGAGGTGTCGCGTGTTGAAGGCCAAACGGGCGCGCTCACGTCTGTTGAGATTCTTGATGCGAGCCTGTGCCCGCGTTACGCGGCGCGCGTTGTGCGCGGGGTGAAGATCGGCCCTTCGCCTGAGTGGCTGGTGAAGAGGCTTGAAGCCATCGGGCAGCGTCCGATTAATAACGTCGCGGACATCACAAACTACGTTTTGCATGAGTTGGGCCAGCCGCTTCATGCTTTCGATTTAGCGAAGTTGCAGGAACAGAGAATCGTTGTGCGCCGCGCAAAGAGCGGAGAGAAATTAAAGACGCTCGACGGCGTGGAGCGTGAGCTTGACGATGAGATGCTTGTGATTGCGGATGCGTCGCGTCCGGTCGCGCTGGCGGGCGTGATGGGTGGCGAAGATTCTGAAATCTCTCAATCAACACAGGATGTGTTGATTGAGAGCGCGTACTTCAATCCTGCTTCCGTGCGCCGCACGGCGAAGCTGCTGGGAATGCACACGGAGGCTTCGCATCGCTTCGAGCGCGGAGTGGATTATGAAGGTGTCTTGCGCGCTCAGGAGCGTTGCGTCGCGCTGATTTGCGAAATTGCGGGCGGCACGGCGACGGAAGATGCGATTGATGTTTACCCGCAGCCGCTTGCGCGAACTGAGGTGTCTTTGAGACCTGAGCGCGTTGAAGCTCTGACTGGCCTTCGTGTTGAAATTCAGGAGACGGAGCGGATTCTCAAGTCACTTGGCTTCAACCAAACCGAGAAAACGAAAGAACGTGTTTTGACTTTTGTGGTTCCAACGTGGCGCGTGGATGTTGAGCGTGAAGAGGATTTGGTTGAAGAGGTCGCGCGCCTCGTCGGGTACGAAAAGATTAAGACGGAGCTTCCGCCTGCGAGCGGCGCGGGCGAGTATCAACCGAGCGAGAGAAAGAAGCGCGGGATGCGGCGTGCGCTCACCGCTGTTGGTTTTGATGAGGCGATTAATTTCAGTTTCATTGACGCTACGCATGATGAGCGTTTCGAGTTGCTGCCGAGTTTCGCAAATACGGAAGCGGGCGAAGAGCGTTACGTGACGCTGAGAAACTCTATCATCGAAGGTGCGACGCGTATGCGCCCGACTCTGTTGGCGGGTCTGCTCGAAGCCGTGCGGCACAATTTTAATTACGGCACACGCGATGTGCGTCTCTTCGAGATGGGCCGCGTCTTTCTTGCGAATAAGGATGGGGAGTTGCCTTTTGAGCGCGAGTCGTTTGCGCTGGTGCTGACGGGAGGCGCGACGGAAGAAGGGCGCGCGGGCGCGGCGCGCGAGCTTGATTTTTATGATTTGAAAGGCGCGCTTGAATCTGCCGTCGAAGCAATGAACATCCAGCCGCTCAGGTTTGAAGCGGCGAGCGTGAAGCATTTGCGCGAAGGGCAGGCGGCGCGCATCCTTCTTGATGAAGGAAATGCTGTCGGGACAATCGGCAGGCTCGCGGATGAGGCGGCGGCTGAGTACAAGTTTCGCCAGCCTGTTTATGTTTGCGAAGTTGACTTGAACTCGCTGCTTGAGGTGAAAGAGGTGGCGGCGCTCTACACGCCTCTGCCGCGTTATCCTTCGGTAGTGCGCGACGTTTCGCTTCTCGTTAATCGTGGCGTTCCGTTTGGCGAGTTGATTCTGGCGGTGATGAATCAAAAGATTGAGCAGTGCCGCAGCGCACGTCTTGTTGGCGATGCTTATGAAGGCGCGAATGTGCCGGAAGGGAAGCGTTCTCTGACGCTTCGCATGGAGTATCGCGCCGACGAAAGAACGTTGCGTGATGAAGAAGTGGACGAGATGCACGGGCGGATTGTGAGCGCGTTGGAAGAAAAGTTTGACGCGAAAATGAGGCAATAAAGTCTGAAGTCCGGAGT
>JBAWGU010000814.1:0-6171 GCA_049593215.1 Pyrinomonadaceae bacterium | reverse complement strand
ACAGCCTCTTCCATCTTTTTCTAAGATCGCCCGGCGACGTTAGCCACGACCGCCACCAGCTCGGCCAGATTCATCGGCTTCGCAATGTGCATCTGGTAGCCGGAGCGCAAGACGCGCAGGCGGTCTTCGGCTCGCGCATAGGCCGTCAAGGCGACCGCCGGAATCCTGCCGCCGCGCTCAACGGGCAACGCCCGCACTTTCTCGATAAACTCGAAGCCGTCCTCGTCGGGCATCCCGATGTCGCAGATGATGACATCCGGCCTCAACCTTTCCAGCAGGTCAAACGCCGCCGCCGCCGATTGAGCAGTCAAGACCTTAGCGCCGCATCCACCGAGCAAGGCTTTAATCAGTTCGAGCACATCGTCTTCATCATCCACGACCAGCACTGTCAGTCCGGCTAAATTGTCGGAACGCGCGAACGTCGAATGAGTATCGGACGCCGCCAGACGATCACGCTCTGCCCGCGTCTCACGATGATAGAGGGGCATGAGGGGCAGCCTGACCGTGAAGGTCGCGCCTTTTCCTTCGCCGGGACTGTTGGCTTCTACGGTCCCGCCGTGAAGCTCTACAAGTTGCCGCACGATTGCTAACCCTAAGCCGAGGCCGCCATGCTGCCTTGTCATCGTTCCGTCTGCCTGTCGGAAGCGGTCGAAGACAAAGGGCAGGAACTCAGCCTTGATGCCGTCGCCGTTATCGCTGACCTCTATCTCTATGTGCGAGCCTGCGCGCGCCAGACGGACCTGCACGCGCCCGCCATGCGGCGTGAACTTGATCGCATTGGAGAGCAGGTTCCAGACCACTTGCTGCAAACGCGCCGGGTCGCCCGAAACCGAACTCACCTCCGCATCAAACAACTCTTGAATGTGAATCCCTTTGGCTTCGGCTGCCGGACGCACAGACTCTATAGCCGACTCGATGAAAGAAACGGGGGCGATGGGCCTGACATCAAGGCGCAGATTGCCTGTGATGATGCGCGACATATCAAGCAAATCGTCTATCAGTTGATTTTGCGCGCGGGCGTTGCGCTCGATAACCTCCAGCGCGTGCTCGCGTGCGGTCTGGTCCAGTTGATTGGCGCGGAGCATGTGCGCCCAACCGAGCACTGCTGTCAACGGAGTACGCAATTCATGTGAGACTGTGGCGAGAAATTCATCTTTGAGGCGGTTGGCCTCTTCAGCCTGTTTTCGCGCCTCCTGCTCGCGGGCCAGCATCTCTGCGCGCTCCGCTTCGGCGCGCGTGCGCTCTGCAATCTCTAATTGGAGTTCCGTATTTGCGCGTGCCAGCTCTGCGGTGCGCGCTTGAACGCGCATTTCCAATTCGTCGCGCGCGTTGCGCAGCGATTCTTCCGCCTGCTTGAGTTCGGTGATGTCGAATCCGACGCCGTGAATGAACCACGGGCGACCATCATCGCGCCGGATCATTCTGGCTTCACAGTGAAACCAGACCACGTGCCCGTCACGCGCGATGACACGATAGACTGAGCGCAGAGGCTGGCCTGAAAGAAACATCTGCGCGGCTTCGATGCTCCAACGCTCTTTGTCTGCGGGGTGGACCTGTTGATACCAGCGCACAGGATCATTGAGCCACTCTTCCTGAGTGAAACCAAGTATCGCTTCGATCTGCGGACTGACGTAGGCTTCGCTCACGCCTTTATCAAGAAAAGCCATGAAGACGACTGCCGGGATTTGCTCGACGAGGATGCGGTATCTGGCTTCGAGGTTGGGCGTTTCGGCGGCTTCAATCGTTTCGCCGTTTAGTTTTTCGATAGTGTCAACGGCTGAGGTCGCGGAATCGTTTGGGAAGAAGACGCTTGCCAGCGCAGTGAGAATACCTTCCGCCTCTACCATGCTCACGGCGTGCGCGTCCTCGGAGGGCGACCCTTCACTTTCTACGGTGTCAGTTTCTTTGTCACCATTGAAAGTCTGCATCTTCAACTCTTCTCTTCATGGCTCGGCTGTTCGACGTACCCGGAGGTCAACTCGTCTCCGCGTCGTCGCCAATGAGGTTCTTTGTTAAGCGATGCCTGAGTGAATCTACGCAGCGCATGAATGGCCTTACCGTAGGTCATCACCGCCGCTGAAGATAGCAGCGAACCCGGCGGCTGATTCATAAACGGCATGAACTTGTCAGGGAAGCCCGGCATAGTGCATCCGATACAGATGCCGCCGACGTTCGGGCAACCGCCGAGGCCCGCCATCCAGCCGCGCTTGCCCACGTTGCAGTTGACCACAGGCCCCCAGCAACCAAGCTTCACAATACACGTGCGCTCGCCATACTCATCCGCGAATTGGCCCTGCTCGTAATAGCCTCCACGATCACATCCTTCATGGACCGTTTGACTAAAGAGCCATGTCGGTCTGAGAGCTTCATCGAGCGGGATCATGGGTGAAAGTCCTGCTGCTTGATAGAGCAGATAGAGCAGCGTCTCTGTGAAATTGTCCGGCTGCACCGGACAGCCCGGCACGCACACAATCGGAATGCCTGCGCTTGATTTCCAGCCCCAGCCCAGATAATCCGCCAGCCCCATCGCGCCCGTCGGGTTACCCGCCATCGCGTGAATCCCGCCATAGGTGGCGCAGGTTCCGGCTGCGACGACGGCCCATGCTTTAGGGGCCAGACGGTCAATCCAATCGCACGTGAGAATGGGCTGGCCCGTCTGACGGTCTGTGCCGAACCCGGCCCAGTAGCCCTCCTCTTTAATCTTTTCGTTTGGGATAGAGCCTTCGATGACGAGGATGAACGGTTCAAGCTTGCCTTCGGCTGCCGCGTAAAAGAAGTCCATGAAATCTTCTGCGGATTGATAGGAGAGGAACGGGTTGTGCAGTTTCACTCTGGGGATACCGGGGAGCGCGCCCATCACAAGGTCTTCGATACTCGGCTGGGTGGCGGCGGTCATGGCAATCGTATCGCCATCGCACCCAAGCCCCGCCGTAATCCAGAGCACGTCAATCTCCCTGATCGGCTGGCGAAGCTGAATGTCACCTCCCCTGCTATCCGCTCCGTCCATCACTGAACTCCCTCATTCAAGATAGATTCCCGGAATGCGCACATTCAATCTTCACGTTTTAGAACCCGGCGAGCGATAGAATGCATTCCATGACGTTTGGTCGTGAGCCAACAAAATGGTTGGTGATAATTTTAGCGTGTATATCCGTCAAAACCAATCCCTGAACGTGAGTTCAACATAACCGGAGCGTGAGTTCAACATCAGCGGCAGAGCCGCAATACAGAATCTCTTTCAATCTTATGGCTATAGAGCTTTGTTATTCGCTTGCAGCGACTCCATCGGGCGTTCCGGCGTGATGGAGACGGTCAACGAGGCTTGCCAGCACCATGAGCAGTTCGTTTGGCTCGATGGGCTTAGAGACGTGAGCCTGAAAGCCTGACGAGAGGGCGCGCAAACGATCTTCCGCCATGGCGTAGGCCGTGAGTGCGACGGCGGGCAATCTTCCGCCGCGTTCCTGTTCCATCTCACGCACTTTCCGAATCAGCGTATAGCCGTCCTCTTCCGGCATCCCTATGTCGCTCACGAGCACATCAACTTTTGAACTCTCAATGATGTTCAGGGCTTCGGCGGCAGACCTGGCAGTGATAATCTCTGCGCCGCATTGAGCAATTAACCTGTCAAGCATCGCCAGAGTGTCCGCATCGTCGTCAACGAGAAGCACGCGTATGTCGTTTAGTAGCGGCGGGCATTCAACCGCTCTTTCACCTTCAGCCAACTCTGCTGCGATTGCCGCATCGGATTCGCTCACACGCTGGACCAGTGGAATACTCACGGTGAAGACCGCTCCATGACCCGCGTCATCGTTTTCGACAGAGACAGTGCCGCCGTGAAGCTCTACGAGGTGGCGCACAATCGCAAGGCCCAATCCAAGCCCTCCGTGCAGGCGCGTCGTTGAGCTATCTCCCTGCCGAAAACGCTCGAAGATGAAGGGCTTGAAATCGGGCTTGATGCCCGGCCCTGTATCGCTCACTTTAATCTGCGCGTGCGAATGCTCCTGAGTGAGTTGGACATTGACACGCCCGCCCTGCGGCGTAAACTTGACCGCGTTAGAAAGAATGTTCCAGACGACCTGTTGCAAACGGTCCGGGTCGCCCAGGACCAGATGCTGTGAAGGATCAACAGAGGTGCGAAGCTCTATCTGCCGGGCTTCGGCGGCGAGCCGCACGGCGTCAACCGCCGCTTCAACCACAGAGACCAGCTCGCACTCTCGCACGTTGAGCCGCAGCTTGCCCGACACAATGCGCGAGACATCCAAAAGGTCTTCTATAATCTGCTGCTGCGATCTGGCGTTGCGCTCAATTACCGAGAGAGCCTGCGCCGCGCTCTCCGCGTCGAGCTTGCCTGTGCGCAGGAGCAGAATCCAACCGAGTATCGCGGTCAGGGGCGTGCGCAGCTCGTGCGAGACTGTGGCGAGAAATTCGTCTTTGATCTGGTTTGACTCTTCGGCCTCTATGCGCGCGGCGCGTTCTTTTTCAATCAACTGGTTGCGCTCCTGCTCGCCGCGTTTCTTCTCGTCAATATCAATGGTCACGCCGCGCATCCCGATTGGTTTTCCCTGTTCATCACAAATCGCCACGGACTGCGCCTCAACCCACAACACGCGCCCATCTTTCGTCACCCAGCGAAACTGATTGGTCCCCTTCTCTCCGCTCGTAAAAGTTGCCGCAGCCACTTGCGCCGCTTGCTCTTTATCATCCTCATGCACAATCGTGAGCCAGAAGTTCGGCGTTTGCAGCCACTCTTCGACGCTGTAGCCAAGCATCTTTTCTACATAATCGCTGACAAAATTCATTCGCTGCGAAGCTTCATCGGGTTGGCCCCATGCTTCCCAGACTACGCCCGGCACGCTCTTGACAATCGCATTCAGACGCGCCCGCTCGTTCTCTATTTCAGAGAGAAGCTGCGCGTTTGCTTCTCCGGCCTCTTTGTGTTCTTCGGCGAGAAGGCTTGCGCGCATCTGCTCAGACCTCAAAGAGCTGCTCAGCCAGCAGATAAAAGAGCCGACGGCGATAAAGATGACGAGGCTGAAGTTAGTCTGCCTGTTGATTAGAGCAGGAGAATTAGGTTCGATGAAGAAATAGAGAGCGGCGAACGCGCTCAGGAAGGTTGAGAGCAAACCCGGCCCCAGCCCGCCGTACCACGCGCTCAATATCAGAGCAGGATAAAAGAGTATGAAAGGAACAAAATCTCCGAGCAAAGGTTGGAGCAGAAATCTCAGCAGAACGAAGAGGACCGTGATGATCACGGCAAAGCCGTATCGTTGAAGCGCGGAGCGGGGGTCTCTCGGCATGTTCTCAATCCTTCTACGCAATAGAGGCGTGCGTCGAGCCTGCTGAAAACGTGTGTAAGGGTGGCGGCGAAGATTTTACAACATCTCAGAGAATGAAGGAAAAGCTGTCCGTTGTCAGTGGTCCGTAGTCCGTTGTTTGTGTTTGGCGAATTGAACGCTTCCTCTTCAACATTCAACTCGTAGAAAACTCAAAACAACGGACCACTGACAGCGGACTACGGACAGCTTTTCTTCTTACTATGTTTCTACAACTCGCGTCGAGAGGCCAAGCAGACGGCCCTCGCTGCTTCTTCCGATAATATAGACAGGGATGTTTATCTCACCGACACGATACACCCTGACATCCGTCAGATTCTCTTTCAGCAGACTCAATAACGCTTGATACCTTTTCGCAGTCTCCAGCGCCTGTGCGTCCTTCCACTCCGCTTCAGCCGCCGCGACTCTGAAGAAATCTTCAACGCTCCGGGTCTCAACAGGAGCAGCCGTATCCGCTCCTGCCAGACGGCGCAATCGCTGCGGCACATCCTCTTCGCTCAAACTCTCCAGACGCACAACCTCGAACGGGTAATCGGATTCGCTCATAAAGAGCAGCCCTTCCGTTGCCCGCTCAAGCTCATGGATTAACTGCTCGTCGCTCATCATTCGTCTTCTCTTACTCCGGTCAGTCCCGCCTGCGGTAGCTTTGCAAAGGCAAAAGTAAAAAGGTAAAAGGTAAAAGTCAGGGGAAGCCAACTCTTTATTAAATGTGGTTTGCGGCCTCCCTTTTTACTTTTGCCTTTTGCCTTCTTTCACCCGCCCGCTTGCAGCAGGCGGTACTGACGTTGACGCTCTACCAAAATCTTATCCCAAAAATCAAAAGAGCGCGACGAAGTTT